>JAYEJK010000286.1:0-11015 GCA_034660535.1 Thermodesulfobacteriota bacterium
ATTCTTTCCTCACTTTGCATTGACGTTTTTTGCACGGACAAACAAGTTTGTCCATGCCACCCATCAGGCAGTTACAAAAAATGGTGCAAGGCTTTCCTCCCCCAAATCCGTTATAATCAGAAAATAGGAAAAAAATATGAAAACCGGACGTCCTGCCGTTTTTCTGGACAGAGACGGGACTATAAACGAGCAGATGGGTTATATTAATCATGAGACCCGATTCATCCTGCTGCCCCGGACTGGTGCTGCAATAAGACTGCTGAACGAAAAAAAAATCCCTGCCGTTGTTGTCTCAAATCAGTCAGGATTGGCAAGAGGTTATTTCCCGGAATCACTTCTTCATAAAGTGCATGACAAGATGCACAGACTGCTTGATGAACAAGGCGCGCACCTGGATGGGGTCTATTTCTGCCCTCATCATCCTGAGGCGGTTAAGGCTGAATTCAGGAAAAAATGTGACTGCAGGAAGCCAAAACCGGGATTGATGATCCAGGCAGCCCGAGAACTGGAATTAGACCTTTCCAGATCATACGTGGTTGGAGACCGCTGGTCAGACCTCAAAGCTGCTGCCTACTGCAATGCTGTAGGCGTTCTCGTACTTACAGGATATGGCCGTGGGGATCATGAATACATAGGGCCTTCACAACAGATTCAGCCCCATTATGTTGCCGAGGATTTGTTAGAGGCAGCCGAATGGATAATCAAGGACCTTGAAAAGGTTAAAAGCTTTTGTCCTCCTAACCCAGAACCTTTGAACCCTGAACCTCTGAACCCTTAAACCTGCTTTAAAAATGAAAATCGCATTTCCAGAGCCGCCCTCAAAATTTTTAATCATAAAGCCAAGCGCCTTGGGAGACATTGTTCACACCCTGCCTTTTCTGGCCGCATTAAACCGCACATATCCGGACGCAGAGATTCACTGGGTGGTCGCACGAGGGCTTCATCGGTTTCTGGAAGATCATCCGCTTATCAACAAATTGTGGGTCTTTGACAAGGACCGGTGGAAATGTATTTCCAATCTCGGCCAAACGTTACGGGAAATAGCATCATTAGGGCGGGGACTTAAAGAGCAGAACTTTGATGTTGCCGTAGACCTTTCCGGGCTTCTTCGAAGCGGCCTGATCACGATGGCATCAAGGGCACGGGTCAAGCTCGGCTTTTCAGATTCCAATGAAGGCAGTCCTTTTTTTTATTCTCATAAACTTAAAGGGGGCTCGAAAATTCATGCTATTGATCGTTATCTGAAACTCGCTGCCGCAATCGGCTGCGACCCTCATTCAATAAACTATCCATTTGCGCCTTATCCTGAAAACCCGCCGGTCTGCCGGGATCTCCCGGAAGAATATGGTGTGATTGTACCATCGGCAGGAAAAGAGGCAAACCGGTGGCCGGTCGACAGATTCGGCCGACTAGCTGCCCGGCTGGCGCTACCGTCGGTTGTGATCGGTGGGACACCAGATGTTGGGATTGCGGAAGAGGTTGTCAGGATTGCCGGGAAAAAGGCAGTATCTCTTGCAGGCAAAACCAGCCTGAAAGAACTGATCCCAATAATTAAAAATGCAAAATTCATGATCACGAACGACACAGGCCCCATGCATATCGCAGCAGGCCTGAACGTTCCGGTTTTTGCCGTTTTTGGCCCGGCGAACCCTGTCAGGACAGGTCCATACGGCTCCATTCATAAAGTAATAAGAGAGGAAATGGATTGTTCTCCATGCTACCGGTGGAAGCCGTGCAGCCATTGGAAATGCATGAAAAACATTACTGTTGAAAGGGTATTAAGGGAAATTGAGACGGGAACTTGAAATTTTAAAACTCAATCCCCTTCTGTGCTTCGACTCCCGCCTGGTACGGGTGTTTTATTTCCCTCATCTCGGTCACGAGGTCCGCGGCATCTATCAGGGCCTTTCCTGCATAGCGTCCTGTTACAATCACGTGAAGATCTCCCGGTTTCTTTGACAGGAACTTTACAATTTCATCCTCCTCAACTATTTCATACTTCGCAAGATAGGTCAGTTCATCCAGGATTACCATTTCATAATTCCCTGAACTGATCACATCTTTTGCAAACTGCCAGGCTTCAGCCGCAGCCTCTATATCCTCTTTAATATCCTTTGACTTCCAAGTAAACCCTTTCCCTGTAACATGAAACTCGATACGGTCTCCAAACCATTCCGCGGCCTTATGTTCGCCACAATTCCTGTTTCCTTTGACAAACTGTATTATACAGATATTAAAACCCTGACCGGCCGCCCTCATTGCCAAGCCGAGAGCCGCAGTTGTTTTTCCTTTACCATTTCCCGTAAAGACCGCCAAAAGACCCTTTTTCATGATACTCCCTGCCAGCTTAGTCTACAATGACTCTTAACTACTGGTCCGAAAAACCCAGTCCATTATAGGTTAGATTTTAATATCTTTGTCAGCAATTATATCAAATTATGCTAAAATAGCATGAGCAAAAAAACCTGATTTTAATAAGATTAACCGGCATCTTTCATTTGCCGATTATTTGTATTAAAAAACACCAATGCATCCAATGGTAAGCGATCACAGGCAAGGGGTTTGCGGTCTGGCAGGGCTTTTGCTACCCCATGATCAGTTACATCCAATGAGTGTCGGCACGATTTCTCCCTACTTTTTCAGACAGCCTTCCGGCATCGAGAAGCATGAGCAACTTTTGGACTCCGAACAAGACGAATCAGAAAAAAAGGATCCGTTTGAGGAAGAAAATATTCTCTGCGGTTTTTGCAGCCATGCAGTTACAAGCGTGTCCGAAATCATGGATATTAACCATTCTCATAAACACACTTTCGCCAATCCACATGGTATCGTGTTTGAGATCGGCTGTTTCAAATCTGCGCGCGGATGTGTTCAATTAGGTCCGGAATCAGCCGATTGGTCCTGGTTCACTGATTTCACGTGGCAAATTGCAATCTGCAAAAAATGCCATACACACCTGGGATGGTATTTTTCTTCATCCAAGGGAAAAGACTTTTTCGGTCTTATTCTCAATCGGTTAACCCTGCATTTTACCCATAACTCTTGAGTTTCTCAAAAAGCACGATTACGTGTCTTCCGCCCCAATAATTCAACAATTTTCCTTGGTTCCTCTATAGGTGAACGATTTTGCGATCATTTTTATAAAATCACCCTTATCAATACCAAGGACATTCCCACAAATACATTTTATTTTGTTTTCATCCTCGTTGTATACGAATACCTTCCTTATTCTGTCTTTGTGGCACCTCAACACCTCGCCCTTTCCAATTTTATAATATTTCCAGAGCTTTCGTTTACAGGCTGAACATCTTAGTAGTAACAAAACACGGTCCCCCGGGTCAGGTCGGATTCGGACGATACGATTAAGGAACAGAGAGGAAATAAATTGACCAAAATTACGCTCAGCTTTAGTACCTTAGTGGTAATTTTCTTGTTTTTTATACCCCTCAGGGGGTTACTGAAAATAGTCCGGGACCTTTAAAAATTCCAGTTTATCTGGGTTAGGGTCTGGAAAGAAATAACTTGGGTAATTCCGATCCGAAATGTGTTGCAGATTTAGTCGGTTTGATATTCACGAAACCGCAAGCGTAGCAGGGCTACGTTGAGGATTTTGTGATTGAGAGCCAGCCTAAGATGGCCTGAAGATGAGATGGAAGATGTACAAGTTATCTTTACTTGAGCCCTAAGGTACTAATACGCAATACAGCCGGTCGGACTTCGGGCCGACCGGCTGTATTTAAATTTTACAAATTTCCTGGGGCAGGCTTTCCTGATACTATTTAAAATATCTTACAACTATTTATTATTGCGGTTTATTATTTTTCGTAGAGTGCCCGATGGTTTGAAAGTGACTACCTTTCTGGCATCTAAGATCAGATCAGTGCCTGTCTGCGGATTTCTGCCTCTCCTGGAGCGTTTTTCTTTTACGCAAAATTTCCCAAAACCACTGACCAGAAGGTCTTCACCGTTGGCAAGGCATGCTTTTGCTATAGATAAAAAGGCTTCAACAGTCTCAACCGCATGATCACGCCTCAACCGATCGTGCTTTTCACAAATTTTCTGGGCAAGACTTGCTTTTGTGACAGTCATGAGTCAGTTACCTCCTAAATCGGTAATATCGGAAAGCGGCTGAAATTTTCACAATTTTTTTATTTTAGTACCTTAGTGGTAATTTTCTTGTTTTTTGTACCCCTCAAGGGGTACTGAAAATAGTCCAGGACCTTTTAAAATTTCCAGTTTATCTGGGTTAGAAACTAATACTAGTACTCTATGACAATTGTTTTTGTGGTTGCTTGAGTATTTAAATCCCAATAAGATCCGTTGATTGCGGTTCCACGTTTCAAATAAACCTTGAACCTTTAAACCTTTGAACCCGGAACCGATGACATTGATAAAATTAAATGTCATCGACTAGTAGATAGTATATCAAAAATAAACAAAGATTCCAAGTTATTATGGTGTATTGGCATTAAAAATGTCAATTTTTTAAACTTTTCTATCCTGCCGGGCCAAATTTTATAAAAACACAACCAAGGCTGTTATGTTATCCCTTCCGCCGGCCTTATTTGCTTCCCGGATCAAAAAATTGCAGGCAACTTCCGGATCGGATGCTTCCATAATTATCTTGTTTAGCTTCTGATCATCAAGCATACCCCACAATCCATCTGAACACATCAACAGACGGTCTCCTTTTTTTACATCTCTTCTGTTATACTCAGGGTCTTCAGGAAATGGAAAACCTATGGCCTTTGTGAGGATGTTCCTGGATGGAACAGCCTCACCCGCTGTTTCTTCTGAAGACTTTCTTTCAAAGGCAGCGGCATAGGAATGATCATTTGTAATCTGTTCAAGTCCGTTTTTTCCATTAATATAACAGCGGACATCGCCTACATGACAAATGTGAAGAACATCATAATCAATGAGGCAGGCGATTAACGTGCATCCCATTCTGTTAAGGGACTCATCCTCTTCAGCCGTTTTCATTACAAGGTTGTTGGTATCCCTGAATGCCATGATCATGAAATGACAAATCTCTTCAGGATTACCGCTGATTCTTTCAACAGCTTCTTCTGTGAAATGGCCGACTAATGATTCAACCGCGATACGGCTCGCAACCTCACCGGCATTGTGCCCACCCATTCCGTCCGAGACAATAAACACATGCTGCTTTTCCAGAAGACAGAAAGTATCTTCATTGTGGGAACGAACCCGTCCCGTGTCGGTCTGACCAAAACAGGCAACAATGCTTTTCATCGGTTTAAACAGTCTTCTTAATAATTCCACGAATGTCTTTTCCCGGGTTCCGGGTTCAAAGGTTTATTTGAGCGAACCCTTAGGGTCTGGAAAGAAATAACTTGGGTAATTCCGATCCGAAATGTGTTGCAGATTTAGTCGGTTTGATATTCACGAAACCGCAAGCGTAGCAGGGCTACGGTGAGGATTTCGGGGATGTCAAACCGGCTAAAGGTGTGATACAGTTCGGAAACGGAAAATCCAAGTTATTTCTTTCCAGACCCTTAATCAAAGTTCAGTTGGTATATAACCATTACAAAAAGCACACTTCCATCATGCTTTCCGGCAAGAAATATATGAGGTCTGTGCGCCGGGGTAAGGCTGCATATTCCATCTCCTCTGCCATCCAGGGTGAGCAGGCAGTCACCGGACTTGATATCCCAGAGTTTCAAAATGTCGTCCTCGCATCCTGATATCACGCTCTTATTGTCCTCAAGCATCAAAACTGATGTGACCGACTCCTCGTGCGCCTCAATTATCTTAGTGGTTCGGGCTGAGCGTTTATCCCAGATTTTTATTAAACGATCTGCGCTTCCTGAAACAAACTTCTGCCCGTCCGGGCTTGCTGAAAGTGTAATGACCGGTAAAGCATGGGCCTCCACGATACGCAGGCATTCCGAGGCGCCGGCGCTCCAGAACCGGATTGTCCCGTCGTCACTACCCGTGACCAGATCCTCTCCTGACTCAAAGAATGTTATGGCCCTCACTGCGCCGCTGTTTTGTAAAGAAATGCTGCTTTCCATCCCCTTCTGAAAAGGATTTCTTAATTTCATAATACCGTCACTGCCGCCGGAAGCCAATATTTTGCCGTTTGGGCTGAAAGCAAGTGACAGGACCGGTCCTTTATGAGCTGCTTCCCGAGAAGTGGACTTTCCGGATTTGATTGACCAGATCGACACAATCCCTTCTTCATTGCCCACGGCAATGTACTGGCCTTTGGGACTGACTGCCACGGCTCGTACTGGGCTGTCGTCAGCACCTAGGATATCAAGTTTTTTCATTGCGGTGAAATCCCGGATAACGACCTTGCCGTCACTTCCTGCCATAACAATTTTCCTGCTATCTGAAATACGTTCCAGGCAGGTTATAGGAGTGGTGGAACCCTTCATGTTCGCCAGCCGCTGCCAACCCTGGACCTCTCCCCTGTCCGCGAAACGCAGGAGCTGCTCATAAATCCCTGTGAACACCTTGTCTTTTCTAAATCCGATGTTCTTCCATGCCTTTAAAAGCACCTTGTAGCAGGCATCGTAACGCCTGTTTTCAAAATGGTCCAGAACGTTACGCTGAATCGACTTGTACATTTGAGATTCGCGGAAAATCTCAAGGGATTTTTTCGGAATGCAGAGCCTGAATTCCGGAAATTTCACCGGTTGATCGTCGAGTTTATCTTCCCTTTTCAGATCACTCCTGACAGCTTCTTCCAACTCATCGAGCCATGTTATTTCCGGCCGACTCTTCTTGGTTGCCTCAATCTGACGAATCAGCCTGTCGGATTTTGCCGCTCCCTTCCGCCATTTATGGAGAAACATATTGTGAACGGCTTCGGGCAGCATGTCATTGATCTCAAGCGCCTGTATCAACCATTTTTCCGCCTCTCTGGTCCTTCCAAGTTCAAAATAAGAGACAGCGCGGTTGTTTAAAGCGTCTGCACGCAAATCAATATTGTCCAGCGCCGCATAGGGGCACGGTACATTAAAAAATGCCTGGTATGCCTCGTTTATAGCTTCTCTCAATTCTGCAAAACTCACAAACCGATCATCAGGATCATATGCAACGCATTTTTTAAGTAGATCGCAGAGTACCGGGGGAAAGGCGTCTTTGGGATTTGCAGGCGCCGGTTCCGGAATCACATTTCTCTCGATATTTTTCTTAAATGGCTTTTTACCGCAGAGCATAAGCCACATGCAGAGACCAAATGAAAAAATGTCGGCTCGTTCATCCACATCGTGTGAATCTCTCATTTGTTCAGGGGACGCGAACGCGGGAGTGCCACGAAAACCAACTGTTTCCTCACTGTCTCCATTTTTCCAGATTGAGTCGTTAATGTCCTCAAATCCCGGATCTCCCAAATCAAGGAGAATTCCGAAATCAGTAATCTTTAAAAGGGCGTTTTTTGTAATAAGTATATTCGCGGGCTTGATGTCCCTGTGAATTATCCCCTTGGAGTGTGTGTATTCCATTCCGTGACAGAATTGAATCGCAAGTGAAAGCGCAGTCCTTATATCCCTGCATCGACCGGTCTTTATCCACTCGTTCAAGTCCCCGCCGTCAACATATTCAATAAAGAGATGTGGAATCCTGTCAAGTGCCAGGACATAGTAGCAGGCTGCCACATTGGGATGCATGCCCATTCTGACCCAGTTGTTGGCCTCGGTTAATATCCGTTTGAATCCTTCCCTGTCGGCGAGCACTTCCCGGCGCGGGGACTTGATTGCCATTTTGATGCCCCAACCGAGATGTTCGGAAATGTATACCTTGCCCATGGACCCTGACATGACGTTTTCCACCCTGTAGCGGTCCATGATTACTTCGCCGGGTTTCCATTCCGGAGTGACGAGTTTCTTACAGGTTGGTTTTGCGGCATGCTTTGGCGTGGGCACTTCAGCGCTTTCAGCCGGCGGTGCAATCGGGACCAAACCCGATTTTTTTTGTCCCACAAATTTGCTGATTAGTCTGGAAAACATGACTTGACTTTCTTAGATGGTGTATCTAATTGAATTCATTGCTCAAATCTGATCTTGACTTTTCTTATCTCAATAATATCTCCCTTGCGAAGGGAATGCTCCTCTTTAAGTTTGAGACCATTTAACCTGGTCCCGACCCAACTCCGCTGTGGCACAATAAAAAATTTTCCATCCCGGTTGATGATATAGCACTGCGCCTTGGCAACAAAGAATCCTGAAATCACTAAATCACAGGAAGAATCTTTTCCGATCTTTATGCTGTTCTTCCCGTCCAGTCCGACTTCCGCTACCGAGGCTTCACCCTTAACAACTACAAGCCTGGTCTTGGCCCTGCCTTTGATTGCTTGAGTCTTGGTCGGTTTCCTTTTCCATTTGCTCACAAAGACGGTTTCTTCGTCTTCGTCCATAAACTCAGTTGATGACGTCGAAATTGCATGTTCCTCATGGGATGTAGCCGTCAACTTGAACTTGGCGATTTCAATAACATCCTCATCGGAAACAGGAACCATGGACGTGATTTTTTTTCCATTTACAAAAGTCCCATTCAGACTTCCGAGATCTGAAAGCAAATAGATATCATTCTTGAGTTCAAAGGAAGAATGCAGGCGTGATATGCCGGTGTTGTCTATCACAATATCCGCATCTGTTCCCCTGCCGATCGTAATCTTCGATCCCTCGGTCATCTGAAAATTTTTGATAACCCTGTCATTCAACATCAAGGCCCATTCAGCCATAGGAACTCCTTGTATTGTAAACGCTTCCTTCCATGAAAAAACTTCAGATTTTCAAATAAGTAACTGTGATTAAAGAATATCATATTTTTTTTTAAGCAGTAAGAAAAAATTTTTTCCGCCGTGGAACATTTAAAAAAATCACGTATAATGGAGGCCGGGATGAGTATTCAGTTTTTTTTTCAAAAATTTCAGGTAAAAAGATAGAAATGAGGATAAGGGCTCAAGTAAAAATAAGTTGGACAATATTGCGCTCAGATTTAGGTCGGATTGGGCCGATTGTGAGGTTACAAAACCGCAGGAGGGGAAAAAACTGTCACTTGTCGGACGATTCGGCCTCGGCGAAATAGATCCTGCCGGAGTATCCGGATTCTATCACGAACTTGACAACAACGACCACGCTATTACACGTTCCCTGAAAGGCTGCAAGGACATGGCAATTCGAGAAAATACGCCCGGCGCCTTTATGGACGAGATGATGCCGATCGTAAAAAATCGGACTGTTTACCTTTTTCCGATCTGCGTGGGGAGCAAACCTATCGGCCTGATCTATCTGGACCGCAAGGCAGGCCGCCCAAGACTGGACAGAACAAATATAAAAAATGTCAGGTTGTTTCGAGATTTCGCAGTAATGGCCATACGTAAAATACAGGGCCGAAAGTAGCTCCCATCCCTTATTTTTTATCGATCTTACCGATCTTGTCCAGCATGTTGTCGGCTTTTGTCCGTATCCTGTTGCCTAGATTCAAATTCTTGACCGCTTCTTTTAAATGAAACTTGGCCAGGCGCCGGTTGCCTTCCAGCCAGTGATACACCCCCAGGTAATAATGGGCTGCGGGCTGTTGCCCGCTGAGCGCCTCGATCTCGCTCATATTGTAATAAAGACGCGAATATGTGGGAAACCGTGTCAAAAGGTCCTTATAATAACCCTGGGCCCGAACTGAATCTCCTGACTGCTGATAGGTCCTGGCAAGATAATAGGATGTGTAGTCGCAATCCGGATCAGCCCTGTTCGCTGAACCAAGGGACTCGATCGCCTTTTCATATCTGCCCGCCTGAAAATGGATCACTCCTCTGTCAGCCATAAGAATTGGCCGGCCAGGGTAGGCAAAAATCACTTTTTGCAAAGACTCCATTGCCTTTGAATAGTCTCCTTCTGCCAGGTACACCTGCGAAAGACCAAATTCCGCCATTATATCATTTTTCTTCTTGGTTTTTTTTAGAAGGCGTGGCCGCAATACCAGACGGTCTCTTGAAAGGGCCAGTATCCGATATTTCATGCGAAGGAATTCAAATTCATCGACATTTCTGTAACTATGTCTGCCTTGCAACAGGAGTAAATCCTGAATATAACCCATGCGGGCTTCAGGCTCAGGATGAGTAAGGAGATAGGTCGGGATATTGTTTCGATTGATCCTGGCGATGCGTCGCATTGTTTGAAGCATTTTATACATCGCGGCCGGATCGCGTTCTGTTTTTACCATCCATTCAAATGCCTGGCGATCAGCCTCTTCCTCGTCCCTCCTGCTGAATTTCAGGTTCATCGAGGCTGCGGTCGCCATGGACCCGGCGATGAGCGCCTCACTCAATTCCCCCGCACCAAGCGCAACTCCTGCAAGGATCATCGCCATTGTGCCGATCTGGACTTTAGTCGACTTCTCAATCCGCCCGGCAATATGACGGTTTGAGACATGGGCGCATTCATGGGCCAGGACGCTGAACAACTCATTTTCACTATCCATCATTTCGATCAGGCCGGAATTCACAAACACAAGACCGGACGGCGCGGCAAAGGCATTGAAGTCTCTGTCGTTTATAACAAAAAACTTATAATCAAAATACTGGGAACCCGCGGCGTCAAGGATTTCAGCGCCAATTCCGTTTACATATTGAGTGATATCAAGATCATCCAAAAGGTTGAACCTTTTGTGGACCAAAGAAAGGAGTTTTTCTCCGACTTCCCTTTCCTTGCCGACTGAAAAGGCGCACGCATTACCAGGCCCGTTTTGAAATTGAATAACTCCGGAATGGAAGAAAAGGAGCATAAAGCCTGTCAAGAATATTTTAAACACACTATTTATCTGAAAAATCATTGAATTATGGGCATACTTCATTTTATAGTTTACAATTTGGTGGCTTTAGTACCTTAGTGGTAATTTTCTTGTTTTTTATACCCCTCAAGGGGGTACTGAAAATAGTCCAGGACCTTTAAAAATTTCCTGATTATAACGGATTTGGGGGAGGAAAGCCTTGCACCATTTTTTGTAACTGCCTGATGGGTGGCATGGACAAACTTGTTTGTCCGTGC
>JAYEJK010000287.1:0-2742 GCA_034660535.1 Thermodesulfobacteriota bacterium
GCCTATCCAGGGGATGGGTCCTTTCTCAAGAAGCATTCTTCTATGAGCACTCCAAAATTTTCAAACGCAATGCTCATGTCAATTTAACCAAAATCTAACCTTAAAATTACTCAGTCTGAATAAACCCGCATCATATTAACCAAAATCTAACCTTAAAATTACTCAGTCTGAATAAACCCACATCATAATAGCGGAAACAAATGCTAAAAATTCATTAAAAGGAGGTGAAACTTGTAATTTCAGGAGCAAAACGGGAAGGAATTCATAATATACAATAATAAAAGGGGGCGTAGAGAAATATGAAAAAAACTGCTTGTATCGTATTTGCTGTAACGGGTTTGTTGATAACATCTATCAGTACTCAGTCATGGGCTGGGGAAGTTGATATTTTGGTCAACAAGCTGGTTGAAAAAGGGATTCTTTCTAATTCAGAAGCCATACAGCTTCTGGATGAAATGCAGAAAGAAGGCGCTAAACAAGAGGTCGTAATCAAGGAAACGGCCACAGAGGCCGCAAAAGAAGAGGTCAAGGCCAGCATGGTCAATCTCCCAAAATGGACTGAGAAAATAGATTTGTATGGAGATCTGAGGCTCAGGCACGATACTCAGTGGAGAACCGAAAGGAAACCGGGTCAGGACAAAGACAAATATCACCGTAACCGTGAACGCTATCGTCTCCGTTTGGGTATGAAGGCAAAAACAACAGAGACTACGGAAGTCGGGGTCAGGCTGGCTTCAGGATCAGGCTATCAAAACACTACAAACCAGAGTTTCGATGAACACGCAAGAGGTAAGGGGATTTGGATCGACAGGGCCTATGCGTCCTGGAAGCCCTTGGATTCTATTAAAATTACAGGTGGAAAGCATAAAAATCCCCTTTTTACAACGCCGCTCGTGTGGGACCCTGATGTCAATCCGGAGGGGGTCTCCGAATGCTTTAAATTTGATATTACTGACAGGTTCGGGCTCTTTGCAAACCTGGGGCAGTATTTCGTCGAGGAGTTGAAGATCAAGGACAGCAACAGTGATCCTACTCTGCTTGCATTTCAATTAGGCGCTGCAATCAAGCCGACCGACTCGATGAAGCTTGAGTTTGCCGTGTCCTATTATGACTTCATGAATATGGATCAGCTTGTGTGGAAAAACGGCATGCTCGATGATAAGACGGAATTTTTAGGATACAATGACAGTTATGGCCAGCAAATGATATTCGATAATGACGGGGATCTGCTCAATGAATGGGGATGCTGGGAACTAGGCGCAAAACTGAAGATAAAAGATATCCTGCCAGTGCCGTTTTCCGTATTCGGAAGCTTTATTGTCAATGCAGATGCCGATATCGATGATCTCATACGTAATGGAGTGGATCCCGGCGACAGCGATCCTGCAAAATTGGAGGCATATGGAAGTGATGATCGCGATACAGGTTGGCTTGTCGGGCTGTCATTGGGCAAAAAGAAGAAAAAGGGAGACTGGTACGCAAAGTATTTTTACCAGGAGTTGGAAGATTACGCCTTTCCTGCTGTGTTCGTTGACTCTGACTTCCACGGCGGAGGAACTAATAACAAGGGACACTATATTCAGGGCCGATATTGCCTGACGGATTCTCTTCAAGCCAGGGCCACCGGTTTTTTTACTGAGCGTGAGGATGAGAGCAAGGATGGTCAAAAGGATGAAGACCGTATCCAGTTGGACATGGTTTTTGCTTTCTAAATTTTTTTAAGAGCCTGTTTGAAAAGTCAATAAATGCCGCCAAGGCCATTTTTCTAAAAATCCGGCATTACTTTGGAGGCTTTAACCGCCCAAAAGGGAGTTTTTAAACAGGCTCTGTTTTAACGTTGTACATGTGCTGCGCATGTGCTAACTTATATTTGTAAGTTAGGGATGGGGACGAAATAACTTCCCCATCCTTTACCTCTCAACAGAAAAACACGCAAAGAGGTTTGTAATGGGCACACCGGCACGACAAGAGACAATGCTAAGAAAACCGATCCTTATGCCGCCTAGCATGATAAAAAAAGTTGATAAGATTGCGAAAAACAAAAATGTTTCCTTTGCAAAGGTCGTAAGGGAGGCGGTCAACGCTTTTGACAGTGAGACTTCAAGTGATGATGCGGCTATTTTGGAGGCTTTAGCGGACACAATGATTGATGCTGTAAAGGGTACTATAGATCGCATTAATGAGGTTGAGAAGAAGTTAGATGTGACACATAAGATTTTGGAGGCTCAAAGTGGGAATTAGCGAAAAAATAATGGAGGCTTTAAAATCAGGAATATTAATGAATGAACGGATAACGACCTTCGCCACATAAATGCGCGGCTGATTCGCCTGGAAACAATGGCGGAATTGGCTCAGGCTGTTAGCGGCCACGTGAAATTGTAGCAAAAATGGCCATTTGGAAATGCGTGTTAAAATGTTGTCTTTTTCGAACCCTTTACATTAGTCGGCAAGTTGTTCTGAGTGACGATGAGCTACAATTTTTCGAGCTGTGCGGGTAGCAATCAGCAATAAAAAAAGTGTAAAATCAGACTGCTTTTGACCTTTAAACGCCTCACCAACCTTCAAATCATCTTGAAATACCGTTTTAAACCAGCTAAAAGTTTAGTAACTTCTCAATAAGGGATGTGGAAATAAATAACTTACCCATATAGCGCTCAGATTTAGGTCAGGTTCGATTAAGTAATCACTTTTAAAACCGCAGGCATAGCCGGGCTACGTTGAGGATTTTAAAAATGGTTACTT
>JAYEJK010000288.1:0-10910 GCA_034660535.1 Thermodesulfobacteriota bacterium
GGATATCCAGGCTTGCCGATTCTGTAAGCGTTCACAGGATGGAGATTGTGCAACCCTTTTGCGCCGAATGGGTGTGAACGGGTACCCGATTTTTTGTAATCGTTCACAGGCCCTCCATCTGAACGCGATCAGCCCGGCTCACATATTACTTATATAGTGAGCCGAACTGCTAGCGCCCATATGGAGCGCCTGAGAACGATTACATTCTTAAGGAGTCTGCAAAATATGGGGCACCTCTGAACGGTTACGATTTTTTTATATATGTTTCAGCATCCTTCATTTTGTAGTTTGCGTTTATTGTGACACAGCCATGTTTCGGTGGGTACTGCCCACTCTACGATAATCTGCCTGTTTGTAGTCTTGTAGGGTGGACTGCGCCCACCGAAACAACTAAGAAGTCTGTCCTGCAATTCCTGCAAGTTGTTCAATAATGACCATTAAGCATGAAAAAATTAAATGGCAGGACCTGCTCAATAAAACCGGCCTGATCGAGGATGAGCTTAAACGCATCCCCGCCTCTTCATGCGAAAACAATATTGCCGAACTTGACTATTACGTAAATTCTCTGGGCATCCGGGAAGAAAAGCTATTTGAAGGCATTTCCCGGCCCCCGGAGGATTTCAAGCATCCCGGCAACTGGCTGAACCCAATTGATGAAATCAGATTCCATATCAACATGTTCCGAAATGCTCCGGACTTGTTGACCCATTACGACGCGTACAAAGCAGGACTCCATTTCAAACATTCCGGAAATTCTCTCTTCCTCGTGCTGGTCAGACTCATGAGCCTTCCCAGGACCCTTCGTGAGATGGCAAAGCACGTCAGGAAATTCAACAATGAATACAACCTGACCGCCCTCGGTTTCAGTCCCGACCACACGTTTTTCATACTGGAAGACTTCCCCTATTACCGTGAAATATCCCTTGGACACGAATGTCATTTTGTGCGCGGCATGCTGGCGGCCAATTTTGAAATGCACGACGTGCTCGAATACGAGGTGCGGGAAATCATCTGCGGCAAGAGAATCGCGAACATCCTGGAGAAAGTCTATGGTCAGTACGGCTTGTCGTATCACGAAGACCTGAAAGGTATCTATATTGACAATCGTCGGATCGGCAAGAAGATCGCGCTAAAATCCGCACGTTTTGACAAACAGGACATCTTTATGGGTCAAATCGATGAAAGCGGCGTGGGCACAAATGGTGTTCTCATTGTAGACGATTTCAAACTCAGAGGACGAAAAATCTTTTCAAAAGGAGAAATATATGAGGCTCCCTATTGTCTTTTTGAATTGAAATGGAAAGAGGTGGGCCTCTTTCAAAGGACCATGGCCCGCCTCCCCTCCAGAAAACGCAAAATGAAAGACATAATCCGCGAAATGGAGGAACAGATCGAGTTCACCCATGCCAAGCTGTTTGAATTAAACGAAACACTTCAGGAGGCAGAAAGAAAGTCCAGGATATTCAGGGTCTATACAAGATCTTCCCTGGCGGAATATGTTGATTCAGGCCGGGACCCGACCATGTTTAAGCCGAGGGAGGAAAACAGGGCCATATTGTTCAACGATTTGCGCGGATTTACATCTGTTTCTGAAAAGATGCGGCCTATTGACGTCGTGTCATTCTTAAATGAGTATTTCGATATCATGAATGATATCATCCTTGAAAACAACGGCGAGATAGACAAGCTGATCGGCGACTGCATAATGGCAAGTTTTGAAAAGTGCGATGATGCGGTACAGGCTTCCATCCAAATGAAGAAGCAGGTGCTGGACTACAATCGCACGAGGGTCGAAAAAGGCTTAACTCCTGTCTCATTCGGAGTGGGCATCGGTTATGGCCCGGTCGTGATCGGGAATATCGGTTCAGACAGTAAAATGGATTACACACTCATCGGCGACACTGTGAATTCAGCTTCCAGGCTGGAGTCCCTTACAAAACATTATTGTGTCGGCATTGTGATATCGAAAGAAGTTTTTAACAATCTTTCCGGTGAATACTGTATGCGGCCTCTGGGCATGGCCCATGTCAAGGGGAAGAAGGAGCCGATTAATTTATACGAAGTATTTGATTATGAGCCTGAAGAGATTAGAAATAAAAAAATAAAATACATTCCAGAATTTAACCGTGCTTTTGAGCTACACAATAAGGAACGTTATACCGAGGCGGGAAGGCTGTACGACAAATTGATCAACACTATGGGCCCCCACCGTTACCGGAAAAATCTCTGCCTTGATCCAGCCCTGAATTTTTTCCTGTCCCGTTGTATTTCCAGCTGCGAACTTCTTAAAAAAGAAATACAGCTCAGGCTGAGCGAGTAAAAATCCAAGGGGGGATTAAGAAGATGAAAAAAAAACACATTATCCGGATCGGCAACCAGACCTCGTTTATGGCATCCACGCTTCTTGATCCTTTTTTATATGCAATTGATTCCGGTTTTAACGCCTTTGAATGGTTTCCCGACAAAAAGGAATCAGGCGCAGGATGGGATCTGACGGATATTAATAAAACCAGGCAAAATTTCATAAAAAGAAGCGCGCTCAAAAACGGTATTACTCTTGCGGTTCACGCGCCATGGCAGGTCAATCCCCTGGACCCGGAATCAGAAGAGGTCTTTCTTGAAACCATCTTCTTTGCAAAGGAAATCGGCGCGGACCTTATCAATATCCACCTCAATGCGGACCAGGGAATCGAACCGTATGCAGAGGCGCTCATTCCCCTGATTAAACATACGAAAAAGGCGCGCATAAAACTTTCAATCGAAAATACGCCGATTTCAACACCTGATAATTTTAACCGCCTCTTTCATCTTCTCAAAAACAAAAAAGACATATCCATGGATCACGTCGGCATGTGTTTTGATCTGGGCCATGCCAACCTATGCTTTGAGACCCTGAATGATTACATCAGGCATATGGATCTGCTCGACCCGGAAATTCCGATCATCCATGTCCACCTTCACGAAAATTACGGCGACAGTGATTCTCATCTGCCGATATTTACAGGGCCGTCCGCAAAGAACGATACCGGTGTGCGGTTGTTTATCGAGAGATTAAAAAAGCGCGGTTTTTCCGGATCGATAATCCTGGAGCAGTGGCCCAAACCGCCTGATCTGCTGAACCAGGCAAGAGACAGACTTCTGCTCATGATCGGCGATTATCCGGCACAAAAAAAGAGGGTTCCGGCACGGCCTTCTTTTGCCTTGAATTCATTTGTTGATGAGCTTGTTTCCATGAATGAGAAGTGCCGGAGCTGGCGGGAAAAATTGGATGGGATCGCAACGATTATAAAAAATAAGTTATTTGAACCTACAAAAGAGAACCTGGCCTATCTTGCGATTTACTGCCGTTTCCTGGGCGCAGGCGAGATCAAATGCACTGAAGACGGCCGTCACTTCCGGCCGAGCAGGCACGCCGGCCTGTCCCGGGACATTCACGAACATCTCTTTGGAATTGTCACGCCTGACAATGCATTTATCATAAAAAAAATATTCCCATGGCTGCCGTCATATGACAGCGCCTTTATGAGAACCGAGCCCCTGACCAGGATCAGGGATATTGCACACCGAAACGACATCCCACAGGATCTGAAAAAAGAGATCAAACATACTCTCCAGAACAAACTCCATCGTTGCGCCGGTCCTGAGGACCTGACAACGTCCGAATCGATCTTAAACCGCATCACCGCCAATGGAGCCGATTACTCAGCCGACTTTGTGGAACAGTTTAAAATATTTCACCAGGAGCTGAAAGAGTTTTTCAATGCAACATCTGTTGAAAAAAGAGTCCAAAAACTTGTAGAGAGTGAGAACAAAAAAATCGCAGGCCCGGCAGAAAAATTTCTTCAAGCAAAAGAGACAATGTTAGACACTGCTGATGAAAAGCTCTTTCTGCTGGCCATTCTAACACAACTCCGCGAAACAATAGTGTCTGAACTTGAGCAAGGGTTGTGCCTTAACTCCCAAAATTTGCGGCTTGCCGATACGGGGCTGGAGGAATTTGCGTTTGCCCTTTTAAGTGATCTCATAAACAAATTCAAGGTTCCTGCAAAAAATGCATCCTGGAAACCGATTATCCACGCACTATCCCTGACGCTCATTAATCTCAGACTGAGCGGTACCAACCCTGAGGAATCAAGGGCCGCCCAATCAGACCTCCACGTCTGGCGTCACCGGCCTGACCCCTATGACCGGGACAGGCTGCTTCAGGTAAAGGCCGCGGTCGGACGATGCCAAAGACTGGCCGATGAATACAGCGAAACCATAATGACCCTGTTTTTCAAAAAAGCGGAAGAACTGGGCATGGCGCTTGGAGTCCAGGATCATGCAATAAAAGTATATTGCGAGGGTGATATTCGAGGGAATCTCGTGTTTCAGCTCTCAAAACTTGTTTCCCTGGTTTTAAAGACCATAAGAGTGCGTACCGGGCTGCCGGCCTGGGACATTTTGGCGCCCGGCACGGCCACCGGCCGCCTGGTCCGGATTGCGAATCTTGCCACGGCCGGGCAGGACGTTGCACAAGACGTGATTGTGCTTCTTGAAATGGCTGAAGGAGACGAGACCATTCCGGATTACGTTGCAGGAATCATCCTGGCTCACGAAATGCCGCATCTCTGCCATCTCGGGGTCAGGGCACGCCAGCAGGGTATTGTCTTTATCACATGTGAAGAAAAAGATGAGATTGAACAAATCGAGAAGCGTTTAGGTAAACTCCTGGTTTTAGATGCCTCCTCGCAAACAATAACCATTGAACCCGCTGAAACCGTCAAAAAAAAGGCAAAGAAAAAGCGACCTCTATCTGTTCGGATCCCGGAATTCCGGCTGATTTCAGATAAGCCTCTGCTTGATCTTTCAAAGGCTGAAATTACTCTCTGCGGCGCCAAGTCGGACGGTGCACGGCGCCTTTACGAACTGTCAAACAAAAAGCGTTCAGGGTTTAAGGCCCCTGAAGGGATCGTGGTCCCGTTTGGAGTAATGGAACAGGCCCTTGCTGTAAAGGGTGCCGTAAAGAAAAAATATGAAAAACTGGTTCAAAAAACAGCCAGACAAAATAAAGCCGGTCTCGCAAAAAGCGCAAAAGAACTTTTCCTGATGATCAAGGGGCTTCCTGTTCCTGGTGAGATTGCGGCAGGGGTCGGCAAAATATTCGGCAGGGACAAAAGGCTGATGGTCCGTTCAAGCTCAAACTGCGAGGATCTCGAATCAATGGCCGGGGCCGGGCTTTACAGCTCTGTTGCCAACGTGGTGTCTCAAGATGTGGCCCACGCGGTCTCAATCGTCTGGGCATCACTCTGGACAAAACAGGCTGCAATGGGAAGAAAACAGGCCGAAATTCCTCACAACAGCGCCCATATGGCCGTTCTTATTCAGCAGATGATCACACCGGACTACTCCTTTGTCATGCATACCGTAAATCCGACAAACCGCAACAATGATGAAATCCTGATAGAGCTTGCGCCAGGCCTTGGCGAAACCCTTGTGTCGGGGGCGGTTCGTGGAACGCCGCTCCGCATGGTTATCCATAAAAAGACAAAACGGGTAAAAATACTCTCGTTTGCAAATTTCAGTTTTGAGGTCCAGCCTGACCAGGATTCCGGGACATGCCTGAAAAGAATGGAATACGCAAACAATGCGCTCACACAGGATAAGGAGTTTAGAACCAGACTCTGCACCCGTCTTGGAGCCGTGGGCCGGCTTGTTGAAAACAGCTTTGGCCGGCCCCAGGATATTGAAGGCGCAATTGTCGGAAAGACCATCTACCTGGTCCAGTCCAGGTACCAAATGATGAATGATTAATGATGAAAAGTCCGTAAATTTGGTAGAACGGAGTAAAATCCAAGGCTGTCAACCCGTAATCCGTAACTCGTATGCAATATTTAAATCCGCCTATTCTTGCGCTGTTTCAGAAACGGATACCCGGCGATGACGCACTTTTGGAACTGGCGCATCTTCGATTCAGGGAATCCGGTCTTGGAATGGAGCTTCATTGCGGCGGCGCTGATGAAATAAAACAGCTCCTTGGATTCAGGCCTTTCCCACAGGCGCGGGCAGTGGTTCATCTTCCGCATAAAATAAATCTTCTTTCCAAAGAAGACGTGAAACAGGTAATTGAGATTGCACGCGCCTGCCAAGATGAGGTCAACGGCTTTGTTGTCCATGACCAGCCGGAGATAATCGACCATACTGAAGAATATCTCGCAGCCCTTTCAGAGATAGATGCCGGGTTGCTCTCGCTTTCTAAAGGGCCGTATCTGTATATCGAATACGCATGCGGGCTTTGTCCTGATTTTTACATCAGTTTAGTGAAAAAATTCTCAAATCTTCAAAAAGTAAGCGCCTGCATTGACATCGGCCACTTTGGAATCAGGCAGGCCAGGGATTATTTCGAGAAAATTTTTCCCGGCATGGGTATCTGTAGCCTTACTTCCTTGACCCCTGTGCTGCCTGAGATTATCGAGGATGTGGAAAATGCGGCTCAAAGCTCGCTGCCTTTGGTACTCGCTGTAATCCGGGAGCTTGCCGGACTTGACAAGCCTTTGCACTTTCATCTGCATGACGGCCATCCTCTTTCCACCTTCAGCCCCTTCGGCGTATCGGATCACTTAAGCTTTCTCCATGAAATTCCCATCCCGTTTCCATTCAAAGGCAGGGGATCACTTGATCCCATGTTCGGGCCGACCGGTCTCTCTAAAATCGTATCTCAGACACTTGCCGCCCTTGACCCTGATCTTATTTCGTTCACCCTGGAGATCCATCCCCAGGAAGGACGTCTCCCTCTGGGCCCCCACGCTCATCTCTTTACCCATTGGGAAGACAAAACAAATGGAGAGCGCATGAATTACTGGCTTGATCTTCTTATCAATAATCACTTCCTGGTCCGCGAGGCATGTAAAAATTTCCTCGAAAACCGCGCCGGTTCTGGTATATTCAACCACTTAACCACTTAACTAACCCAGATAAACTGAAAATTTTGGGGTTGGTTTTAATTTCGGCCACAAGTCTTTCATTGGGCAAAGGTGGGCACAGCCCACCCTACAAAAAATACATATTTCCACCATGTTATTCTTAGTTCTCTTGTAGGGTGGGCTATGCCCACCGTTATAATGGCCGAAGTTAAAACCAACCCCAAAATTTTTAAAGGTCCTGGACTATTTTCAGTACCCCTCTGGGTATAAATACCTTCACGAAAATATTTTCTAAGGTACTAACTCCCAAACCTGCTGGAGAAGCATAAATGAGTGTTCCTGCAACAACGCCATCGCCTAATTTCATCCGCGCCATTGTAGCGGAGGATTTAAAAGCAAATAAAAACAACGGCCGGGTAGTGACCCGTTTTCCGCCTGAACCGAACGGCCACCTGCATATAGGACATGCCAAGGCCATCTGCATAAATTTTGGAATAGCTGCCGAGAATAACGGCGTCTGCAATATGCGGTTCGACGATACGAATCCTGTCAAGGAGGACCCGAAGTATGCAGAGGCGATATTAAAAGATGTCAAATGGCTCGGTTTTGACTGGGGAGACAACCTCTTCCACTCATCGGATTATTTTGACCAGCTCTACGGTTACGCTATTCAGTTAATCAAAATGGGAAAGGCCTACGTATGCAGCTTGACCGCGGATGAGATCAGGACATTTCGGGGCACCCTGACCGAACCCGGAAAAGAGAGCCCCTACCGTAATCGCTCTGTTGAAGAAAACCTGGACCTGTTTGAGAGGATGAAGGCCGGTGAATTCGAAGACGGTACCCACGTACTCCGGGCAAAAATCGACATGACTTCACCTAATTTAAACATGCGGGATCCGGTCATCTACCGCATCATCAGGAAGGCTTATCACCACAGGACAGGCGACAAATGGTGCATCTATCCCATGTACGATTATACGCACTGCCTGTCGGATTCCATCGAGGGAATCACACATTCACTCTGTTCGCTTGAATTCGAAGACCACCGTCCCCTTTACGACTGGGTGCTTGACACACTTAAAACCGAATGCCATCCTCAGCAGATCGAGTTCGCCCGTCTGAACCTGAATTACACGGTCATGAGCAAACGGAAGCTCGTCCAACTCGTGGATAACGGTCATATAAACGGATGGGATGATCCGAGGATGCTTACAATCGCAGGTATCAGGCGACGGGGTTATACGCCTGAGTCAATCAGGAATTTTTGTGAACTCATTGGTGTGAGTAAAAAAGAGAGCCGGATTGATATAGTGGCGCTTGAGAACTGCGTACGGGATGACTTGAATGAAAAAGCCCCCAGGGTCCTGGCCGTGCTTTGCCCCTTAAAAGTCATTATTGACAACTATCCCGGGGACCTGGTGGAGGAAATGGATGCCTTGAACCACCCCAAAAATCCGGATATGGGCATCAGGACAGTGCCTTTTTGCAGAGAAATCTACATTGAAAGAGATGACTTTCTTGAAGACCCGCCAAAAAAGTTCTTCCGTTTGGCCCCGGGCCGCGAGGTAAGACTACGCTTTGCCTATTTTGTCACATGCGAAAGCGTGGTCAAAAATAAAGAGACCGGTGAGGTGATCGAGGTGCACTGCTCGTATGACCCGGAGACCAGGGGCGGCTCGGCGCCTGACGGACGCAAGGTAAAGGGAACACTGCACTGGGTCTCGGCAAGGCATGCCATTAAAGCTGAAATCCGCATTTACGACAGGCTCTTTGAAAAAGAGAACCCGGAAGATGACAAGGAGACGGATTTCAAAACCCACTTAAACCCGAACTCCCTGGAGATTCTGACTGACAGCCGCGTTGAGCCAAGTCTTGCCGTTGCTGAACCCGGGGCAAGGTACCAATTTGAAAGACAGGGGTATTTCTGCGTTGATTCAGAGGATTCCACTCACGATAGGCTGGTCTTCAACCGAACCGTGACTTTACGCGACACCTGGGCCAAAATCAGCAAGGGGAAAAAGGATTAGTGAAACTATGTTAGAACTTCGTTTTATCAGGGAAAATCTATCATTGGTCAAAAAAAAGACGGAACGTAGGGGGATCACGGATTCCAGGATTGAGCAATTTAAGGCAATTGACCAAAAGAGGCGGGAACTACTTTTTGAGATCGAGAATCTCCGTAACCGGCGCAAAACCGTTTCTCAGGAAATTGCAGACCTTAAAAAGAAAAAAGAAGATGCCGAGGCCCTGATCACGGAAATGAGGGATGTGGGGGCCAGGATCAAAAAACTAGACAAGGAGCTTTCCGCTAACGATGAAAACTTAAATGAAATCGTCATGGGGATTCCCAACCTGTGTGACGAGTCGATCCCTGTCGGCCGGGATGAGACTGAAAATCTGGAAGTGAGGACATGGGGAGAGATTCCGGATTTCGGATTTACGCCCAAGGCCCATTTCGAGATCGGAGCGGAACTGGGGATTCTTGACCTTGAGCGCGCTGCAAAGATGTCCGGGGCCAGATTTGTTCTCCTTAAAGGGCTCGGGTCAAGGCTTGAACGGGCGCTTATTAACTTCATGCTGGATCTGCACACCCAGAAGCATGGATATGAAGAGGTCCTCCCGCCGTTTCTGGTAAATTCCGCCACAATGACAGCCACAGGACAGCTCCCCAAGTTTGAGGAGGACCTCTTCAAGGTACAGGGATGGGACCTGTACATGATCCCGACGGCAGAGGTCCCGGTGACCAATATTCACAGCAATGAGACCTTGGCCGAAAAAGAACTTCCAAAAAAATATGTAGCCTACACCCCGTGTTTCCGTTCAGAGGCCGGTTCTCACGGCAAGGATACCAGGGGCATAATCCGGCAGCATCAGTTCGACAAGGTGGAATTGGTTAAACTGACCACGCCGGAAAATTCAAATAACGAGCTTGAATCCCTGCTGGCGGATGCAGAGGAAGTGCTTCAGCTTTTGAAACTCCCATACAGGGTCGTAATCCTGTGCAGCGGCGACCTCGGTTTTTCCGCCACAAAGACTTACGACATCGAGGTATGGATGCCGGCCCAGAACAAGTATCGTGAGATTTCCTCATGCAGTAATTTCCTGGATTTTCAGGCAAGAAGGGGCGGAATCCGCTACCGGCCGGCAGGAAAAAAGAAAAGCGGACTGGTCCACACGTTAAACGGCAGCGGCTTGGCAGTAGGACGGACTTTGGCCGCTATTCTAGAAAACTGCCAACAGGCAGACGGAACATTAAAAATCCCTGAGGTCTTGGAACCCTATTTTGAAAAACGATTCTAAGGAACAGGCACCGCACCTTCACGCGCTCAGGGCTGGGGTGCAATACAAAAAAGTGACACCATGGAGATAATGCAGTTTAGCCATTGAATTAGTTCCTGACTATTCCCGCAGATTTCATGATTTTTGACCAAAAATCAGAAAAAAACTTTACTTTACCTGGACATCTTCCTCTAAACCAAGTTCCCTTAGCGCAATCTTTGTTTCCTTAACCTGGTGGTCAGCAACACCATCTTTAGGCGTTGCTTCAATGCTTATGTTCAGTTTGAGACTACCAGCCTTTACGAATTTTGTAAGCACCTTTGTGTAAAAATTCATCCATTTCTGAGGCGTGACTTCACCAGACCAGATCAACCTTTGTGGCTTTCCAGGGGCTTTTTGAGGTTCTGAGAGAAGAGGCTCAGGTTCTTTGCTAATCCGCACATCCACCGCACCTGAAATTTTACCGATCTTTGCGCTGACTATAAAATTTCCTTCGTCTTCGGCAGCCTTAAAAACGCCATCATGCCCGATTTCTCCACCTGTTGCCGACCATTCAACTGCTCCCGTCTCTATATCGCGGCCAAACTGGTCAAAGCCTTTGGCAATAAAGGTCTGCTTTGCTCCTGGTTTCAATTGGGTTTGTAATGGGTTTAATATGATCCTGGCCAATTCAGGTGGCTTTACATGCTTTTCCGCCTCTTCGGAGGTGATGATGAACATATCCTC
>JAYEJK010000289.1:0-2717 GCA_034660535.1 Thermodesulfobacteriota bacterium
ATCGGAATTACCCAAGTTATTTCTTTCCAGACCCTTAGTTCAGATGATGTCTTTTTTAGTGCCTTAGTGGTAATTTTCTTGTTTTTTGTGGCAAAAAAACTCTGAAGTTATTTGTAACGCCTGCGGCGCCACATGTTTTAAGGCACTTATACCCCTCAGGGGGGTACTGAAAATAGTCCAGGACCTTTTAAAATTTCCAGTTTATCTGGGTTTGGTTCTTTTCTTTGAGATAGTGGTTAATCGTTTCTCGTATCGTTTGGATGACTAATTTGGCGCAGTGCTGTCCTTGGCTGGGCAGACCGTTCAGCGAACGGATGATATCTTCGTGCATTAAATTATATGCTTTATCCAATGTTTTGCCTTCGGCCAGTTCAGCGCCTACGGAAGCGCACGCGGCGCTGTTGGGACAACCATTGGTGAGATAGCGCGCCTGTTCGATTTGCTCATTTTTTATCTTAAAGTATATTTCAATGGTATCACCACATGGTCCTGTAACCTTGGCAAAGGCGTCGGCATCCGGAATGACGCCCCGATTTTTTGGTCTGAGCCACCGTTCAATAATCTCAGCGGCAATGGCCTCATGTTCCCCATGTTCCTTGCGATGCTTAAAAAAAGCTTCCACAAATTCCAAAATTTTTTGCGCATCTTCCCTGGGAGCATTTAGTTTTTTCCTGTCTTCGAGAAGATCGGCAACTGTTTTACCATTCTTTAAGGCGGTAATAGTTAACAGGAGCGCGAGAGGTCTGATCCCCTTTGGTCCATGAATGTAAACGGGATACTTTTCCTCATCAAAAACCGTCTGATAAAACATACTTAGTTTGTCTTCCGACAGTCCGTCGCCTTTAACGGGCAGATGAATATAGCGAATCCCCGCACTTTGCGCAAGCCGTGGCTCGTCGGGGTTACTAATCTCTTCCTCGGTTCTTAAATCAACAACCGTCTTAAAGCCTTTTTGAACCAGTTCTTTAATGCCGGCGTCATCAGGGATACCCCCAATAGACATATTTTTATTAAATTCAATAAAAAACATATAGTAACCTCTATTTTACCGGCATCCCAATACTTTTTGCGAGAGTTTTTTAAGAAATAAGAAATGCCGCCGGAGCAGGCTATACCCTACCCTGCTCCGGCATAAAAGTTCTGCCGTTAGATTCTTACAATCTTTAGTCTGGTTTATCCCTCTTTTTAAAACTGTCTCAACCCCTTGTCATTGTGGCGCCGCATTTCGGACAAGTCATCTGGCTGCAGGGTTGACCGCGAACATGCGAAATCTTATGTCCACATTTCGGGCAGACACATTCCCCGCCTGGACCTGCGGCAAATGGGCCACCCATTTTCCCGCCGCCTCCACCTTGAGACGGCCCTGTTCCATTACCCTGTGGCATTTTTATCACCTCCTTTACACCTTCATTTAGTTATAGGCTTTGATTCTGAAAAAAACCAGGCTCCCCACTTCACACCCGATATGGTGAGCGATTACCGGGCACTTTGCCTTGAGTATGAAAAAGATATCTTTTTTGACATCACTCAATGTCTCGTAGTTCCCCTGACCTTTTGCTATGATCAAATCAGCGTTTTCAAAACGCCGCCTGAATTCTTCCGAACATTCCTTCAGTATGGTCCCAGGCGCATCCGAACCATTATCAATAACTTCGACAAAATCAGCGATGCCGGTTGCTTGGGCGTCGTAAAGGCATGCATCATTGATGACCGGGCTTGCTTTAACCACAAGGGTTATTTTTTCGCGCGGTATGTTCTCGATAAGTAAGCGGTCAAAGACAATTTCCCCGGCGTTGTCTGCCAGATAGAGAATATCTTTCGCCTCTGATACCGCTTTGCGAAATTCCTTCGGATTTCCTGCAAGCGGCGCTGTCAACGCGTGCTCAATTGCATTGTGAACCTGAGTCTCTTCTATATGATGATTTATACCGGAATCGATGATATTGCCTGCAATAGCCAAGCGAATCGCCGTATCTAACGGCTCGCGAGACCGTTCAATCCGCTCTTTGAGTTCCGGATAAAGCTTTAAAGCGAAATGGTTGAAACGATCCTTGATGTCACGGTACGGGTCATTGTTGCCTGTTATCTGACGAATCATACGGTGGATACGTTGAGCCATAACCGGTGGAGATTCCCGTAGATTCATCTCGCTAGCTGCGCGCAACACCTCACGTATAACTTGTTCATGGACCGCCTCATCATCAGTCGTAAGCCTGGCAGCCTCAAGAGTTTGTCTGAGAAAACATGGGATACATTCAAAATAGGTTTTCATAATTTACATCCAGTGCTTAGGGTCTGGAAAGAAATAACTTGGATTTTCCGTTTCCGAACTGTATCACACCTTTAGCCGGTTTGACATCCCCGAAATCCTCACCGTAGCCCTGCTACGCTTGCGGTTTCGTGAATATCAAACCGACTAAATCTGCAACACATTTCGGATCGGAATTACCCAAGTTATTTCTTTCCAGACCCTTATTTTATCAGCAACCGCCGCGGAAACGTGATCGGTTATGTTTTCTTTTTTTTCAGTTGTCTTTTACAGCAACTTTCGTGCCATACTAATAGCGAAGCCGGGCTTTAATTATTACTCGTTTATAATCATTAGTGCCTTAGTGGTAATTTTCTTGTTTTTTGTGGCAGAAAAACTCCGAAGTTATATGTGACGCCTGTGGTGCCACATGTTTTAAGGCACTTATCCAGGACCTTTAAAAATTTCC
>JAYEJK010000290.1:0-10900 GCA_034660535.1 Thermodesulfobacteriota bacterium
TTGACGTTTTTTGCACGGACAAACAAGTTTGTCCATGCCACCCATCAGGCAGTTACAAAAAATGGTGCAAGGCTTTCCTCCCCCAAATCCGTTATAATCAGAAAATTTCCAGTTTATCTGGGTTAGATAATATGTGAGACGGGCTGATCGCACCCCAAGGGCACTTCCGTTGGGCGCGTTCAGATGGAGGGCCTGTGAACGATTACTATTTTTTCATTGTGAGTATATGCCTATAACAAAAAGAGTCCGCTTGCCTACCCTCGTGACATAACACGGGTGTGGGTGCCCTGCAAGCGCTTTGTTGTCATCGTAAGGCGTTGGGAGTACTGGGAGTACGTCGTCGATAATTTCGACCGATAACGCAGCCCAAAATCTCTTTCTGGAAGTCAATAGTTTAAAATATGATAGTGGAGAAGCAAAAAGCTGGGGCCGCCCTATTAAGTCATCCCATGGACGTTATACCCAAGCAGCGCATTATCTCTTAATAAAATAAGGAGAAATAAAAATGAAAAGACCGTATCTGATGAAACAAGACGGAAAATATGAAATTAAGGTCCGTACTTGTGCGGGCTTGCTCGACGTCAACCAGCTTGCTGCCCTTAGAGAAATCGCTGACAATTACGGCTCTGACAAGATACATCTTACCGTAAGGCAGGAGGTCTTGCTTTTTGACGTTGAAGAGAGCCATGTCGACGAGGTATTGAAAAAGTTAGAAGAAGTTGGTCTCAGGGGAGGTTCTTCCGGCTTCAGGGTAAGAAATATTGTTTGTTGTGTGGGTGAGAGATGTAAGAACTGTGCCCTGGATGTCACAGGTCTGGCGGAGGAGCTGGACAAAAAATATGGGGAACTCGAACTCCCAGGGGCTGTAAAAATAGCGATAGGTGGTTGTCCCTTTCCGTGTACCCGACCATACTTTAATGATATAGGTATCATAGGAAGGGCATATCCCCTTATAGATTTGGAAAAATGTGACGGCTGTGGTAAATGTGTAGAGGCCTGTCGCATGAACGCTATCACCATAAATGAAAACATGAAGGCTGTCATCAATAGGAAAAAGTGCAAAATGTGTGGAAGGGGCATCAACACCTGCCCGACTTCCGCCATATATGCGAAAGAAAAGGGTTTTACCGTCCTGGTAGGCGGACACGGGACTTGGCCTGCCTTTAAAGGGGAAATATTGACTGAGATGTTAGAGCATGAGGATGTGGTTTCACTCGTGGGAAAGACACTTGACTATTATAAGCAAAATGCCTTGCCCAATGAAAAGAGACTCAGACCCTTTGTAAAAAGGATAGGCATAGAAAAGATGAGGAAGGAAATATTGGGTACTGAGAAACGGGTAGGCCAAAGATGGAGAGAGGCCAAGTTATAAGATAGTCGTTTCTTATACACTATTACTTCGAATCATCACTTACTGCTTTTTCACAGTGGTAATTTTCTTGTTTTTTGTGGCAGAAAAACTCCGAAGTTATATGTGACGCCTGTGGTGCCACATGTTTTAAGGCACTTATACCCCTCAGGGGGGTACTGAAAATAGTCCAGGACCTTTAAAAATTTCCAGTTTATCTGGGTTAGCATAGTCCATTCCATGCCTATCCGGTTAACACAGAATCGTTTGATTCCGCAAAATTCGAGGAATCACCGACTTGACCATAGGACGGGTATTCGAACACCCTTAGGGCCACCGGATACGCTCCAGATGGCGGGCTCAGGCCGTCTCATCAGAGAAAACATGCTGAAAATGGCAACAGAGTCCGAGAGCAATCTGACATGCGTAGGATCGAGCCCCAAAGCGCCATTCTGCGTTAACCGGATAGGCATGGGTCAAACCTTCCACTTTCGCCTGGGCTACAAGCATTCCGTCAAAGGGATCCCTGTGGTGTAGCTCCAGATCACCAACCGCATGTGCGTGATCAACGGTAATATCAAGCAGCTCGAAGTCCTGTTGATCTAATGCTTGTCTTGTCGAAAATTCTCAGGAACTTCCAGCTTACCTACCCCAGACAAACTGGAATTTTTAAAGGTCCTGGACTATTTTCAGTACCCCCCTTACCCGATGATTACTTCTTGCCCGGACATGACCTTTTTAATAAGCGCCGAAAGTTGGGCCTTTGCCTCCTCAATATAGTCTGGCCAGACCAGACCAGAAAGTCAAGAGGTTTTTTGAGGCCACTTGTTGGGTTTCGCCTTATTTTAATGAATATTGAAATGTCTGAGATTCCAGCGCAGGTTGGGTTGAGGAACGAAACCCAACAAAAAAGTCGGCTCAACCACAACCTACGATTATTGAAATGGCCGAAGTTAAAAACCAACCCCTACGATTGAGGATTAGGACGGATGACCGTTGAAAATGAATACTTGAGTTCAGCTATATATATAGCGCCATTCGGCAGACGCAGGATGTATGAACTTGCCAAGAAACTATCCCTGCGCTATCTCTATTCAACAGACCTGCTCATAGGTATAATCGGCGATGAAGGCGCCGGAAAATCCACCCTTATCCGGGGCCTCTTCCCCGGCCTGGAATTGACCAATGAGGATGACGGCATCAACAACTCTGCCACGCCGCTTTTTGACTTCTCGGAAAAAGATTTTTTCTCCGGGCATACTTTTCATATTGATATTCGCTACGAAACCGCATTCCACCAAATGTATGAGATCCGTGATGCGGTGAGCCATGCGGTTTCACATGGCCGCCGGGTAATAGTTGAGCATTTCGACCTCATCTACAAGGCTCTTGGATACAATGCCCAGTTGCTTTTTGCGATTAGTGATGAAGTCCGTGTCTTTCGACCGACTGTGTTCGGCCCCTCTCCTGTTGAGGTCAAAAAAGAAGTTATGAAGAACATGAAATACCGTTTAATGGCCCATTCAGCCGAAGACATCACCATTCAAGTCATAAAGAAGGAGTATGGCGAAACACCTGACGTCCACTCCAATGTCAGACACGGATTTGTTATCGGCTTCCGCGACAAGCCGAAATTTTCCCTTCCCGAGCTTGAGAAAAAGGTACTTCAAATTATTGAGCGTGATGTTCCTATCCAACCCATGGAAGGCCAATTCATTAAAATTGACGGCGAGAAAATCCATTGCACAGGCAAACGAATACACGTTTCGTCGTCAAAACAGATTGAAAATTTCCGGTTAATGAAACGATTCCGCTCCGATCCGATTACCAAAGAGTATTTTATTGTCGGTATTGTGGGCAAAGAATACATCGAAGGGTTAGGTTCGTTTCCATATGCCGGTGAGCAAATGGAAGACTGAGGGTAAGCGATCACAAGCACCGCATATTGATAAGCCGATTGATTTCGTACAAAAAAATGTAATTTACAGAGAAAAAGTAAAAGATTCGGGCCAAAAGCCGCAAGATCCAGCCGGTGAATCCTAAGGGCTCGCTCAAAAAAGGCTCTTCAGCAAGTCCTTTACTTTATTCTTATCACTATTTTCTTCGTCACTTCCCCTATCATCCCCGGCATCTTCTTTTTCAAAATATTTTTTTATTCCAAGCTTAAGGCCCTTTTCAAGGACATCTTTTGCCTTTGGTTTCTCGCCGCTTGCTAAGGCTGCGATCAACTCAGCCTCTTCCCTGTATTCAGGCTTGACGCAGGCTGAACCTATTATCCCAACAATCGTGCCGGGCTTTGTCAAGTCACCTTTTAACGGAATAACGTTGGTCTGTGACATGCCATTGTCCAGGTTTGCCAATTGCACATATTCCGGCACCCGTTCAGCAAAATCCGGCGACAGAGTTCCCTGCAGCTTCAGATCCTGTCTCCAGTTGCCGCCCAATTCAACCTCGCCTTGGTAATTCAAGCTGAATTTGCCGGACGACAACTCCGCCGGCAACAGTTTTATCTTACCATGGTTGACCTCAATCCGTGCGTCTCCATCATCAAATGCCAAATCATCCATCTCAAGTTTGAAAACATTCATCAGCATTGGGATAGTCTTGCCGTAAAGTCCGGTGAACTCCTTGACGCGGAATGAACTGAACTTCACCTTGGCCTCGGCAAACAGATTCTTTTGCAGATCCTCTATCTTGTATCCCGATCCCTGCACGTTGATATCAGCGTTCTTGAATCCACCGGCAAATTTCATGGGCAGTTTTTTGATGAGTCCCGTGAAACTCGTCATAAATGGATCAAATGACAGGTCTTTTATGTTAATCTCGGTTTTGTACCCGGGCTTATTCAAATCTTTGAGATCGCAATCCGCGTTAATTTTGACCGACCCCTGGTTAATCTTAAGACTCGTTTCTTTGAGGGCAAGCTGGTTATCTTTGAGCGTGACATCCGCCATCAAATCCTTGATGCGCAGGTCCTTATACTTGATATCAGCAAAATCGAACTTTGTATCGATCCACAATGGCGGCAGGGTCGCTGGTTCCGCCTGGTGCGAAATTTCAGCGGCAATGGAAATGGAAGCCGATTTGTCTGCCGTACCGGTATCACCTGCCTGCGTTGCAACCCAAAAACCGGCTAATATGTCACCTTCTATTGTCTTGTCACTACTGATCAACAGTTCCGACTTCCGTGCCTTCATTAATGCGTCCATGCTACCTGAAATCTTAATCTCCGCCAAATATTCCCGGTTCTTGCCGGTAACATTTACAAGAGTCGAATTAACACCAAGCATACCATCAGCCGTATAGCTCAAATCGCCGGCAACGCCTATTGAAACAGGCCTTGCCAGACGCCCCTTATCCTTAATCGCCACATCCATATCTATCAGGGATGCCTTTGCTTTTACGTTGACGACTTTGCCTGGTTTTGTGAAGTCGGTGTCGATGTCTGCCCGCACTTTTCCCTTGAGTTTCTCGATGCCTGTCAAAGGCGGCAGCAGGTGCGCCAGGTGTGACAGATCAATCGACGCCACCTGGACATATAATTTGCCGGCGCCAGGATTCAACTGCAGGTTGCCTGTGATATTGACGTCAACCAGTTTGGCACTACGTTCCGCAATGGTGAACTTGTTGGCCAGATTCACATCTCCGCCCAACACATCCGTGCCGCCTTCCGAGATCATCCGCATGCCTCTGCACTCGACCTTAAACTCATCACGAAAGGCAAGCCCAGTGTAGTCGGTCCCCAGGGCGGTAACATCAATACGATCAATGACAACAGCGCCTTTGAGCTGAACATCTTTGCCGTTTTTTACCGACAATGAAAGGTCCTCGGTCCGTAACGCCCAATCACGGATCCGTACATCGTCAATCTTGGGAATCAGTTGACCTGCTGATCTGTTGTCAAGATTCACCATCATGGTCAGTGCCGCATCAGCGCCGTTTGGATTTGCCAGGTTGATCTCTGTAGAATTACTGAGATTCATACTGAACAGTTGAGCATGCTCTGAACCAACTGCAGCGTCAAAGGTGTCAAGTTTCAGGACAAATTTGTCCAGATCGACCGTGAGTTTGTGGCCGGCAGTAACTGAGATCGGCGTTGGTTTGAGTTTTTTATCCGTGGTTGATTCAATATTCAATCGATTCAATGCGAATTTTCCGTCCAGAGCAACAGACGAGGCGTTGGCGCCGAGATCAATCCGGGCCTTGTATCTCATGGATTCCATGTCCACGGCAATACCGGCGGCAGAGCCTTTGGTCCGGTCAACCACAACCTCAAGATCCATCTGTGCAGGGAGCAAATTTTTGTCCAGCTTTCCTTTGGCAATCACAATAATGTCGCCGACATCTATCGTGTCTTCCTCAATGGCATAGCCGGCCCTGGTCTTGACATTGAGGGAGAAATCGCGATCATTACCCAAATTCGACAGATCAACGTTCAGATCATGGATGGAAGTTGTCACAATGCCTGCGCCACTCTTGTCCAGTTGTTTGAATTCAAAATTCAGTTGCTTAACTTTGAGTGATTTCACAAATACGCCCGGCATGGCGCCGACTTTGACAGGAGCCTTGGCCGCTGGTTTTGTCTCTGCGGTTTCCGGCGGACAAAGGTTGTTGAGGATCTTCTCAAGCCTCTTGTCAGTCAATTTCACATCGAGTTGATCCACCAGGATTTCCTCTATCTCCACATTGCCCCTGAGTAACGGGGAAAAGGCATAAGCCACACGAATCGTGTCCGCCCTTGCGATCGGCTCTCCCGCCCCTATTTGGAAATTCTTAAACTCTATGCCTCTGAAAAGGGAAAAGCCGGTCGCCTCTGCCGTTACAGATTCTCCGATCCGTTCCTCCACGACCGGAAGAACATGCGCCTGAATAAAATCACCGCGGTTAATGTAAAGGAAAACCACAACCATCATGACAACAGCCACACCCATAACCGTTCCAGCTATTATCAAAAATTTTTTCATTTGCTTTCCTCCGTTTTTACTTCCGGCTGCTTAACAGACATCATTCTTTATTCAGGACAAACCCGGCTTGTTACTTCCGAAAAAACGTCTAATGGTCCGAAAGATCTTTTTTATCCCATGCCATATTTTAGGCAGCACCCATATCATCAGCAGAATGAAGATAATAAGCAGGCATATGAAGACCCGGGGATAATGCAAAGCAGCCCATAGGCCGCCGATCACCGCGATGTCTTCCACAATCGAGGCGCTCCAATTCGTGATCGGTTCGGGAGAAGTGTTAATGATGACCCGTGTTCCTGCTTTGGTAGCGTGGGTAGCAGCAGCCATCCCGCCGCCGACGATAGCTGCCGCAAGTGTCAAGGCCGGATCTACTTCACCCACTGCGCCGGCAGCCAGAAGCGCCCCGGCGGGAATGCGGATAAATGTATGAATACTATCCCAGCCCGTGTCAACTCCCGGCATCTTGTCCGCAAAAAATTCCACAAGATACATCAAACCGGCTGCTCCAATGACCATTGGATTCATAAGGATTTGGAGACTGTCCGGCAAAACCGCATTACCCGTCGTTCCAAGCAATCCCAGAACCAGGATCGTGGCGTAAAGATTAATGCCGCTGGCCCATGCAGTGCCCATAGTTAAAGATATGGTGTTAACTATCTGGTCAAGTTGTTCCATAAAAATGGTAACCGTTCAGAAGGGCCCCATATTTTTCAGACTCCTTAAGAATGACTATTTGCTCCCGAATACGCGCTTTAACAAATCAGTAGTCTGCTTTACAGGATTCCGGCGAATGGCAATTTCCTCCTGGGCGATATAGTGGAAGATCCCATCCATACCTCTGTTAATCACGTAATCCGTTAAATTCGCTTTTACGTCCGGCACAAACGGTATGGATCGATACTGGCCCATAACCTTGTCGTACGCCTGGATTGCCCCCACACTTGACAGGCTCTCTTCAATAACGGGCGCCATCTCTTTTGCCAGGGATGGAGACATCTTCCTCTGAAAATATCTTGTGGCCGCATCTTCGGGGCCTTCATAAACAGCCATAACATCGTCAAAAGTCATTTCAGTAATTGCCTGCCCAAAAAGTTTTTTTGCCTTTGGAGTTGCCGCTTCAGCCGCCCGATTCAGTTTTAATTCCAGATCGTCAAGCAGGCCCGACATGCCGATTTTACTCAATATAGATTTTATTTTTTCCAATTCTTCCGGCAATGGGATGTGAATGGCGGAATCAGTATTAAAGCCGTCAACTTGGCCTAAGCGGCTGACCACATTCTCAGTTCCGATATGAAGAGCATCTTTAAACGCCCCTCCGATTTCACCAATAGTAAGATCTTCTACTTGATTGTCGTTTTCAGTAAAGGTATTTAAAAGTTTTCCGCCTATGTCCCCCCACCAGCTACCTTCCGCCTTTGCGGAGTTTGAAAATAAAGAAAAAAAGATAATAGTTATTCCTGCAAAAACTATGGGGCGCAAATTTGAATTTTTTTCAAAAATTAAGCGCATGGAATTCCTCCTGATTGTTTTAGTGCCTTAGCGGTAATTTTCTTGTTTTTTGTGGCAGAAAAACTTCGAAGTTATATGTGACGCCTGCGGTGCCGCATGTTTTAAGGCACTTATACCCCTCAGGGGGGTACTGAAAATAGTCCAGGACCTTTAAAAATTTCCAGTTTATCTGGGTTAGTAGTTCACCTGAAAAACTTGAGAGCCCAAAATTCGCATAACTATATGAAATCATTAACCACTAATTCCCCCCCTTTGACAAAGGCGCTTAAAAATATCAACATTAACACTTTAAACGGTTTTTTTATCCTCATCTTCTCTCCTTCTTTATTTAAGGTTCTTGTTAAGAAATTGCCGATTCGGTAATAAAAAATTGCTTTTTAGCGGTTAGACTGGGGGATACAAATTTAGCTCCAATCCCTCCTTTATGTCAGACCAAAATCACTCTTATACGGCAGTCAGATCAATGTCAAGGCGAAATTCAGGAACAGAGAGGAAATAAATTGAACAAAATTACGCTCAGCTTTAGGTTGGATTTGGTCAGCTTGATTGAGCAAAACCGCAGGCGTAGCAGGGCTACGCCTAAGGATTTTGCGATTAAAAGCCGGCCGAAGATGGCCTGAAGATGAGATGGAATTTTGTTTAATTTATTTACGACCTGTTCCTTAAGGGCTCAAGTAAAAATAACTTGTACATCTTTCATCTCATCTTCAGGCCGTTTTGGGCCGATTGTGAGGTTACAAAATCCTCAAATTAGCGCTGCTAGTCCTGCGGTTTTGTAACCTCACAATCGGCCCAATCCGACCTAAATCTGAGCGCAATATTGTCCAACTTATTTTTACTTGAGCCCTAAAGGATGAAACTGGAATTTGGAGGCGGAAGCGGGCGGGTTGAGATTCAGAAACAGAGAGGAAATAAATTGGGCAAAATTACGCTCAGTTTTAGTGCCTTAGCGGTAATTTTCTTGTTTTTTGTGGCAGAAAAACTTCGAAGTTATATGTGACGCCTGCGGTGCCGCATGTTTTAAGGCACTTATACCCCTCAGGGGGGTACTGAAAATAGTCCAGGACCTTTAAAAATTTCCAGTTTATCTGGGTTAGGTTAGATTCGGAGTCTGCGCTTACCTGTTTAATCAAGCCGACCAAGTAAGCGTAGACTCCGAAACCGCAGGCGTAGCAGGACTACGCCTAAGGATTTTGTGATTGAGAGCCGGCCGAAGCCGACCTGAAGATGAGATGAAATTTGGTTCAATTTATTTGCGATCTGTTCCTTAGCAATGAAGCTGATGATCTTCATCTCAGCATAACAACGTGGACACTTGATGCTCCGTATTCCCCATACAAGGCTTAATGTAATCGTTCACAGGCCCTCCATCTGAACGCGCCCAACGGAAGTGCCCTTGGGGTGCGATCAGCCCGGCTCACATATTACTTATATAGTGAGCCGAACTGCTAGCGCCCATATGGAGCGCCTGAGAACGATTACATTCTTAAGGAGTCTGCAAAATATGGGGCACCTCTGAACGGTTACGGCTTAATCGACCATGGCAACTTTGTCCGGTCGATTGACGCTGGCAACCGGGCATGATGATCTCAATATGACTTGTTCAACCGTGCTTCCGATTAAGGCATCTTCAGGATCAATTTCACGGGCATGATGAGACAAAACGATTAAATCAGCGCTTTTTCCCCGGGCGAATTTCAGGATCTCCACATACGGGATGCCTTCACAAGCTCCAATCTCATAATTGTCAAACCCCTTCATTTCCGGAACGTAGATTTCTTCAATTTTCTTACAGGCGTTTTCCACCTCGTTTTCAATTTTTTCCTGAGTATAATATCCGACTTGAATATCTTTCATGTCTATTGTATGGAAAAGATACAATTTGCATCCGACCGTTTTAGCGACTTTGTATGCAAATAAAAATGCCGAGTACGCGGCTTTGGAAAAATCAGTTCCTAAAACGATATTGCTGGAACTCTGAAAGCAGTCCGTACACGGCCGACTAACAATAACTACCGGGCAGCCGGCCTTTTTGGACACCCGCTCCATAGTACTGCCCAGCATTTTTCGATAGCGGGTAGCACCAATATCTTCCGAGTGTGTATGGGCTCCCATAATGATTAGATCAACATCCTCTTTTCGAGCCTTTCGTAAAATTTCGGTATGAGGAACACCTGCAACACAATCAATAATCGCTGATCCGACTTCCTTCAATTGGTCGGCATAGATAGTTTTTATCCCATCCTTCACCCCTTCGACATATTCCTGGTTCATACTGCTCTTTTCTTCACCAGTGTGGATATCTACGACAAAAGGGCTTTCACCATAGCCTGGGATACCGAAGACATTCAATATATAAAGGGTGGATTTATGTTGTTTTGCGAGATCAAAAGCTGTCTTGCCGGCGTTATTGCAGTTAGGCGAACCGGTGGTAACGAATAAAATTTTATTAAACATTACATGCCTCCTTACTTTTTTCTTTATTTCGTTAAATCAGAATAATGTTCTATTTTGATCATATTCCAATAATTTTATAACTTGAAGTTAGCCAAATGAGTTCCTTTTGTCAACACATATCACGATGCATTGTTTTTCTCGTTTCCATTTTCTTCATTTATCTTGCGCCATCTCAGGCTACAAAAAAGGATCCTTTCAAAAACCTTGCTATTGACTTTTTGGGGTTGATTTTATCTTCGGCCATTTCATATCCTGAGATGGACGAAATTTAAACCATCCCCCCACATCTGAGCGCCTGTGAACGGTTACAATGATTTCGAGATAATTATTGCTTGAATGCAGATCAATGACTCCGTATAATCGTCCCATAAAGCACCTCCTGTTGAATTAGCTCACTTTCTTTCGGTTACCTGATGATTATCATGTCTGACAGAGAGAGAAACAAAGAGATTCCAAATCTCCGCACCGTCAGAGTGTGAGATTCTACCTTAGGGCTCGCCCAAAAATAAATTTACATTTTCAGGTGTTGAGGCACCCGCATGGCAAGGCGCGAGGAGGGCGAATAGCAGGGCTATTTAACCGACGAGCAACGCAGTCATGCGGGATGGATCGGCGCATGAAA
>JAYEJK010000291.1:0-2710 GCA_034660535.1 Thermodesulfobacteriota bacterium
TTCTTTCCTCACTTTGCATTGACGTTTTTTGCACGGACAAACAAGTTTGTCCATGCCACCCATCAGGCAGTTACAAAAAATGGTGCAAGGCTTTCCTCCCCCAAATCCGTTATAATCAGAAAATTTTCAGTTTATCTGGGTTGGGTTCCTATTAATCATGTCATTTAGATTTTGTCAATCAGTTGCGCGAGAGTATCGGTTTGACTTGACCAGGGCAGGTCAATGTGAGACGATTGGGTAATCGTTCACAGGCCCTCCATCTGAACGCGCCCAACGGAAGTGCCCTTGGGGTGCGATCAGCCCGGCTCACATATTATTTATATAGTGAGCCGAACTGCCAGCGCCCATATGGAGCGCCTGAGAACGGTTACATTCTTAAGGAGTCTGCAAAATATAGGGCCCCTCTGAACAGTTACGATGGTTTAGTGGTTGTGTGGTTGTTACGTAATGAATCATATGAATAATTTTCTTTCAAGGATACTGGAATTTGTTTTTTCGATACTCTTTTGGGTTATCCGGAAAATGCCCCGAAGCATGTTCGGTTTTTCGGCATCATTTCTCGCCTTTGTCCTCAGGTCTTTTGCCGGAGATGAGTTCAGAAAGATATATGTTAACACAAATCAATTATACGGCCGTTACCCATTTGGAAAACGTTCATCCGTGTTTGCAAAACAGGTGATGCGTCATCAGGTTGTCAGCGCGCTGGAAGTCGTCAGGGCCGGCTACAATCCGGATATTTTAAAGGTGTCAGGGCGTAAGGAATTGGGGAACCTTTTGAAATCTTTTCCCAATGAGCAAGGACTTGTGGCAATAACCGGTCATATCGGCAGTTGGGACTTGTCCGCCGCATTTCTTGTTAAGGGAGGCTCACGAAATTTCAGCGCCCTGGCAAAGCCTGCTGAATTTTCCGTGATAACCGGTATGCTGGAAGATATTCGAAACCGGTTCGGAGCAAAGGTAATATGGACTGACAGCCGATCGGTCTTAAAAGACATGCTCAAGGTGATTAAATCCGGCAACATCCTTGGATTTGTAATGGATCAGAAACCCGAGGGACGTATCGGTCCAATTGTGGAATTTTTCGGTTATAAAACAGCCTTTGTCGGTGGACCCGCGAAAATGGCAATCCGGACCGGATGTCCTGTAATCGCTGTTTTTTGTGTGCGTGAAGGGCCATGGAAGTATAGAATATTAAGCCGTGAGCTTTTGGGATTAAACCACGGCATCAAGGATGAAGTCGCGGTAACCCAGATCATGGCCTCGGAAATCGAGAGAATAATTAACCTTTATCCGGAACAATGGGTGTGGAATTACAAGCGCTGGAGGTTTGACAAGCCCTGGGTAGAGCATCATTGAAAAAACGCAAAATTCTATTCTTGCAAATACTCAAGAATTTTCTCTTCTTTCAGCATGGCATTTCGCAAATTTTTTTATGAGCAGCCTGTTGGGAGAATAATGCCGCACCGTATCTTGACGGCATTTTTCAACTCATTGAATACCTCAGTCCAGTCGTAACCGCTCACAGGGTAGTTAAAAGCCTGCCAGATCACAAATCCCTTGCCCTGTGAGCGCTTACGTCCAATCAGCTCTGCTCTGCCTGGGTGCCATATTGGTGTCAGAATCTGGTTTGCTGGTCAGTCTCCACACCCTTTTGTTCCATAAAAGAGGTGTACAGCTTGGCAAGATCGGCAGCAATTTGAATCATAGTGAAGTTATCCTGCTCACTGTTTATCACGCCTATATGAATGATATCCTGTTAGAAATGGCGTAACATGGGAGGAAATTCGTTGTCAGCTATTTTGGACCATGGTAGATATCAGGAAACTATATAATCACTTGTTATGACTTAAAAAAGATTTAACTTGATGTGTCATTATTTGTACGCTATACTGTACAAAAAATTAGCTTATGAGGTGCGAAATGCAAAAACTGAAAATAAATCAAGATATTAAACCGTTGTCTGAAGTCAGAAATGGAATGGCAGTTTTTATTAAACAAGTTCATGAAACCAAAAGACCTTTAATTATTACTCGGCGGGGGAAAAGTGCTGCTGTCCTTATTGATGCTCAAGAATTTGAAGCTATGGAAGAAAAAATTGAGCTTTTATCCGATGTCCAAACATCTCTGAACCAGTTGGCGGCAGGAGAAGGTATAGGCCACAAGGATGCGAAAGATAAGCTGGTTAAGCGGATTCCAAAATGAAAATAATATGGTCTCCCCTTGCAGTTGATAGAGCATCGGAAATAGCTGATTATATTGCTCAAGACAAACCATCCGCGGCAGAAAGGTGGATCAATGAGGTATTCACCAAAGTAGAACAATTAAAATCCTCTCCTGAAATTGGTCGCATTGTACCCGAAATTTCAGATACTCAGTTTAGAGAACTCATTTACGGTAATTATCGAATCATTTATCATATCGAAAAGAAACAAATTTCAATTTTAACAATTCGTCACGGAAAGCAAATTCTTCCAATTGATGAAATAAAGTCATAACCAGGCACTTAACTCTGAGCGGGCAAAGTCGGGCTGAAACCGTGAAGCTCGAAATAACTTAAATTAAAGAGCGCCGCCAGGTTAGCTTATCGAACCCCGCAGTAAGAGGTTGAGTTAGGCGCGATTTTTGAATGAAAATCGGCGTATCAAGGCATAAGGAAACAGTTCTTCCTTCCGGTTAACATGGAACATTTTTTAATGCAACAATTTACTAT
>JAYEJK010000292.1:0-2703 GCA_034660535.1 Thermodesulfobacteriota bacterium
TAGAAAAATTAAAAAACAGATAGCAGCATGAATGGGGTCATGACACCCCATTCACACACTAGCGGTAACATTTTTAGGTGAGGCAACGGGATGGGTAAGTATAATTGCCATTGCACATTATTCCGATATAATCAGGAAAAATTTATGGAGACATTCATGAAAACAAGAAGCACATCAACTTTTTTTATCAGTTTGTTTTTATTTCTGCTCTTTACTCTTTCTTCAGGAGCATCTGCCGACGCAGTGAAAATAGCCGTGGCTTCAACGGGCCAGGAAAAGGACTCATCCATTAACCATCAGGCTGGAAGAACCCCCTTTTTTCTCTTTTTCGATGAGCAGGGAAATTTTCTTGATAGTGTAGTAAATCCTGCCAGGGATCAAGCTCATCGTGCCGGGCCAAGCGCTGCTTTATTTCTTGCCCAAAAAGGGGTGACATTTCTCATCGCTGAAAACTTTGGCAATAAAATGGAACTGGTGATGCAGGAGCATCATATACAATATGCTCAAAAATCGGGCCTTGCCGACAAAGCAGTTCAGGAAATGATCCAATCCCGAGAACCATAACCCCCGGGCATTCCGGCAGCCAAGCTATAAAAAAGCTCCTTTTGATATTCTGAGGACAGAATATTAGCTTTTCTGTTTTTTGGGTCTGCCGCCTTTTTGTGGTGTCAGTATTTTTCCGATTTTTCTTTACAGTCGAGATATAAACCTTTCACTGTCCAGCAGTCGTCCTGTACGTTCGTGCTTGCGAAGTTGCTGATAGACTTCATCGCTAAGACCACAGATTTACAGACTTTTGTCAACAATTAACTAGTATGGTGTCCCCATATTTGCGATTCGGTCAATATCTGCAAGAAGTCTATCCTGGAATGATATATTTACAGTAACGGTACTCATGTTTCACCTCCTGCTTTTATTGTCATACAAACTTTGTATATTGTCACCCCCCCGAAATCATTTTCTTGGCCAACGGTCGCCGGGATGAGCTGTCGCCGGTTGGGTGGGGGCGGAAATTGCGTTTTATTACAATTTTCCATGCCCCAAACCGACCGAGTGAAGCAAGGCCCGGAGGGGAGCATCCCGCTTTTAGCCCCCCTTCGCTTTCGCCCAATTTGTCCAATATCAAGGGCCGGCCCTTTTATTCTCGCTTTTACTCAATTTATTTCCTCTCTGTTCCTTAATAATTTGGAAAGGGACCGTGGTTCCGCCTTCGGCCGCGGTGGCGTGACTGATGATTTTCCATGGACTTGATGCAAGGTGTGGTTGGTTCTGTTATCGGTGGAAGTGGTTTAAGAAGCTCCTCTGCCGGAGTCACACAAGTGAGCTTACAACCGATAAACTCCTCAATATCCAGCAGGTAGAAAGCCTCCTGCTCATCTGCAAAGCTTACCGAAACCCCGGATGCTCCTGCACGGGCGGTACGTCCGATTCGGTGCACGTAATTTTCAGGCTCCAATGGCAGGTTGTAGTTAATTACATGACTAATACCATCAACATGTATACCTCTACCTGCCACATCCGTGGCCACAAGTACCTGGTATTTACCGGAACGAAAATCTTCCAGTTGCCTTATTCGTTTATGCTGCGGAACGTCACCTGAAAGTATCGCACAGTGCAAGCCGAACTGACTCAGCTTTTTCTGCAACCGTTGTGTTTCATCCCGTCGGTTGCAGAAAATTATCCCCCGGGTGAACTGCTTCTGGGTGATCAAATTGTAAACAAGTTTGAATTTTTCCTTGACAGTAGTCATGTATACAATCTGCTCCAAGCTATCCGCCGTTATATGCTCCGACCGGATATCCACCCTGACTGGTTTTTTGGTCCATTGCTCTGATAGCTGAATCACTTCAGGTGTCATTGTCGCGCTGAAAAAAAGTGTTTGACGCCGTTCTTTCGGTGGAGTGTTGGAGACGATGCGGCGAATATCAGGGATGAACCCCATATCCAGCATACGGTCAGCCTCGTCGATCACAAGGGTTTGCACCTGATTGAGACGAATTACTTTTTGTTTTATAAAGTCGAGAAGCCTCCCTGGAGTCGCCACCAGAATATCCACCTGGTTTCTGGTAAATTGTTTTCGCTGTTCCTGATATGCAATACCGCCAAAAGCTGATGCAATTATAAGAGAAGTGTGTTTAGCCAGATCTAGAGCATCCTGTTCTATTTGAGATACTAATTCACGAGTTGGGGCAAGAATAAGCGCCCGAGGACTGCCTGGTTGTCTATTTACAGACTTGTCCTGTCGGCACAATCTCGTGAGGATGCTAATCAGAAAGGCGGCGCTCTTGCCGGTGCCGGTCTGAGATTGACAGGCAGCATCCACACCGTCTATGACTTGAGACAGAATTGCCTCTTGAATTGGCGTGCAATATTGAAAATCAAGATCATCAATTGCACGCAGAATTTCATGAGGCAAACAGAGATCATGAAAGCGAGTTTTTCTTTTTACCGGCAATGATGGATCGATTTTTACCGTGGATGTCGTGTCGCACTCATTGCTCGTCGTTATATTGCCGCAGAACTGATTCTGAGATTCAACCATTAAATTTGTTACCATTTGTTACCTTTTGGTTTAATGCCTTAGGGCTCAAGTAAAAATAACTTGTACATCTTCCATCTCATCTTCAGGCCGTTTTGGGCCGATTGTGAGGTTACAAAATCCTCAAATTAGCGCTGCTAGTCCTGCGGTTTTGTAACCTCACA
>JAYEJK010000293.1:0-10856 GCA_034660535.1 Thermodesulfobacteriota bacterium
ATTCTTTCCTCACTTTGCATTGACGTTTTTTGCACGGACAAACAAGTTTGTCCATGCCACCCATCAGGCAGTTACAAAAAATGGTGCAAGGCTTTCCTCCCCCAAATCCGTTATAATCAGGAAATTTCAAATCCCGGCGGACTCTATGGGCAGGTAAACTCGAAGAACTTTGGCAAGGGCGCGACGGACTATCGTAATCCCCTGATTGCGGAATCCATGCGGGTATTAGGTTACGTGCAGCGCTTTGGCATGGGAATCCCAATTGCCAAGCACGAACTGGAGCAGAATGGTAATCCGCCCCCGGAGTTTCAGTTTGAGCCGGGAAGTTTTCTGGTTACAGTCAGGAGATCTTCATGAAAACCATCGCCTTTTTTAATAATAAGGGTGGAGTAGGCAAGACATCTCTAGTTTATCATCTGGCCTGGTTGTATGCTGATATGGGTGTTAACGTCGTTGCCGCTGATTTGGATCCTCAAGCGAACCTGACTTCTATGTTCCTTGACGAGGATCGGCTGGAGGAACTCTGGCCGGATGATTCGCATACGGATACCATACTCGGTTTTATCGAACCCATCCTCAAAGGAATTGGCGATATCGCCGATCCTCACGTGGAAGAGGTGGGCGACAACGTTGGTCTTATCGTTGGGGATTTAGGCCTGTCGGTTTTCGAAGACAAGCTCTCTGATGCATGGCCACGCTGCCATGACGGTGACGAAGCAGCGTTTCGCATCATCTCAGCCTTTTCCCGCATTCTTCACAAGGCCACAGAAAGCCGTGAAGCCGGTCTTGCTTTGATCGACGTAGGACCCAATTTTGGGGCCATTAACCGCGCAGCCATTATCGCTGCTCAGCACGTTGTAATCCCGTTGGCCCCTGACCTGTTTTCCCTGCAGGGCCTTAAAAACCTTGGACCTACATTGCGGCGGTGGCGTTTCGAATGGGAAGAAAGATTAAAAAAGAATTTGAATCCTGATCTTATTTTACCGGATGCTGACATGACTCCCGCAGGTTATGTATTGATGCAGCACGACATACGCTTGGATCGACCAGTAAAGGCCTATGGTAAATGGATGGCCCGTATTCCAACAATTTACCGCGAATCGGTGATGGCCGAATCGGCGGCAGTTGTACCAACATTGGACAAGGACTCTTATTGTCTCTCAACGCTCAAGCACTACCGTAGCCTAATGCCGATGGCCATGGAAGCGCGCAAACCTATATTTTTTCTCAAACCTGCAGATGGCGCAATCGGCGCACATATGTATTCAGCCCAGGGTTGTTATACTGACTTCAAGGAACTTGCCGAAGCCATTGCAGAGAAATGTGGAATCGTATTGCCCTGAAGTGTTCCTTTTACATCCGTGTCAACTGAATATCCCTAAGCTTTTCTTCTTCCAGCCTGCCGACAGTAATGTGTAATGGCTCATTTTTTTTGGCGGCCAGCTTGAACCAGTTTCTCACCTCAGCGCTCAGCAATTCTTCTCCAACCCCTTTTGAGGCACGCCGGGCGCCGATTTGATGGTCCATCATACCGGAGTTAATATATGTCCATGACTGGTTGTTGAGGGATATCACCCCGGTGTGTCCATGTGTAGGAGTTGAAAACGAAAGGAGCATTCCTTTTTTGAGATACGGGGCCATTTCACTGAATACGTCCCGGGCCTCTCTCCTTGAGTTGTGGATTGTCGGGATTGATTTGGAAAAAACTTTGGCCCCGGTCATCTTGATGAGTCCCTCTCCGGTAAGATAGGCATTGGCCGGCAGGCCCTCTTCCACGGCAATTTTTTCGAGCCGTTCTCTCAAGCCCCCTGCCCCCTGATAGCGTATCCCCAGGTCTGAAAGTCCCCTGACCACCAGACCGTAACAATCAATGTCCCTGTATGGTTTCCCGTAATAGGTTTTTAATGCACTGACGAGGTCGGATGAAAAGTTGTCGGTCTCATCGGTTGGCTGGGCCGTATCCCGGGACAGGCGTCCGTAGACTTTACCTGAGAGTATGCCTGGTTCGAGTCTGGGGGAGGTCCTGTCCCAGCTTATTTCTTGTGTTACAGGATCCAGGAACACGGTTGTTCCATTCTGCATCAGCGTGTAAGGTTTGTCACGGTTTTGTTCTGAATAGATGATGTTCCAGTAATTGTTTCGAAAGTCGGGATTTGCCTTCATGATGTGGGAGACAGTAGGATGGTCCTTGGAAATTGTTCCCAAGCATATGCGGTCCGGTTTTTCACTGTCCGGGGCTGGATCTGTCTGCGCTTCCTCATGGTTCCAACTGATTGCCCTGGTTTCGTGATCAATGCGTATAGCAGTGCCCTCGGGTATACTGTTGAAAGGTTTGTCATGGTTCAGTTTGGAGTGCACGATTTGCCAGCAGTCTTTACTGTATAAGGGGTGTTTGGTCAGAAGATGCGAAACAGTGGGCGAATTTTTCGTGATAATGCCAACTAGAACCGAAGATGTCTGAGGTTCCGTCTGTTTCCCTGCATTCACTTTGGAATGAAAAACGTATTCCTGTGAGGCCTCGGCTGATGGTTTACGGACATCCATCTGACTGTGCAGGACCTTGGCGAATTCAATTTTTTCAGATGGAGGCTGTTCCGTCGGTCTCCTGTTCACCGCCTGCCCTGATTTTTTAATGAAATGTACCTCCATTTTCTCTGTCTCCCCTTTTCTCGTGTGTAATCAGGATCGATAATAATGTTTCTGACGACATGTTCTGCAACTATTATTCCATGGGAAAAGATGAGCGAGACTCCGTATGCGGCGCCTGTGAACGCTTACGTATTTATTTCCTGACCGGCAAGGCTTACAGTGAATCGTAGATATTTATTGAGTCAGGGTAAAAATAAAATGAATCTGCGGGAAAAAGGTGGTTCGAGTTGTCGTCTCAAATCCTTAAAGCGCCAAAATATCGACAATAAAGCGTCATAGTGTTGTCGTAAGCGATCACATGTGCCGCATCCGCACGTGTTGTCAGGGGGAATATATATTTTTTTCTATGGAGAAAAAAAAAGGAGTACTCGGGATATATGTATGAGGCTTTGAATCAGTTAGAAAAAAGGTGGGCTTACAACAAGACTACGCGTGAAGCTTAAGAAATTCCTGGACGAGCTTTTTCCGGTCAACCAGAGGCAGTCTGAAATAAAAAGGACTTCGTATCAATATTGCAACGGCCTCTCTAGGTGTCATAAGACTCGGTCCTTAAACTTTTGTATAGAGTTAAACGCATACAGTCTTGACGTAACCGTTCAGACCCCCCTTCTATTTTTTGCCTAACCTGATCATAACTCCTTGATTTTTCGTCTTGGGGTTCAAAGTTTTGGGAGGGGGACTGAACGGTTACGTCTTGACAATATTAGAATGCCATTATAGAAAAAGATTTTGCGGTGTCAACGTGGAAATTTACTTTTTATAAAATTTTTGCATCCAATCCATGTAACTATTTGATTTTTTTTGATTTTTTAGGAAAAATTTTCGTTTCTGAAGGGCAGATTATTTTATTACTTTTTATTAATTATTTATTATTATTGACAGTTTGATTACTTAGGTTCAAAGTTTTAGATTTCAGGGTTAATCTTGGAGCAATTTTTTTCTAATTTTATACCCCTCAGGGGGGTACTGAAAATAGTCCAGGACCTTTAAGGAATTCCAGTTTATCTGGGTTAGGAATTCGTAATTTCTAATTTCTAACTACGTAGGTCGAAATCACCCTTTTAGCGATGATAAAATTGTTTTTAAACCCGACATTATTTTTTATATACGCCTTTCTGTTGGTAGTCGGGAATGTTTGGGCGGGCAACGACGGCTTGGATTCAATGATTGTCGTTGGGCCGGGGAGGGAACCTGTTTTTGATGACGACCTCTCATTTGATTCCCTGGAATCCGCCATTGCCCACAGTCTGAAATATCTTAAAAGGCTGCCATCTGAACGGACTTTCAGGTACGGCAAAAGGTCTGTCACAACTTTGCAGCGGATTGAGTCATTAAATACCTTCTCTGCCTTATGCAAACAAGTACGATCAGCCAGTGAACTTGACCGGTTGATCCGTAAGAATTTTAATATCTATAAGGCTGCCGGCAAAAATGGTTCCGGCGAAATGCTTGTGACAGGTTATTTTGAACCGATTCTTAAAGGAAGCCTGACAAGAGAGCCGCCTTATATCCACCCGCTTTATCGGCTTCCCCCTGATTTAATCACTCTTCCCGGCGGCGGGGATTTGAATGGAGTGCGTGCCGGCCGTATGCAAAACGGTCGGATGGTTCCGTACTGGACCAGGGCCGAGATCGAGAAGGATCGCCCCCTGGCTGGGCTGGAACTGCTTTTTTTGTCTGACCCGATTGAGAATTTTTTTGTCCATATTCAGGGTTCCGGTCAAGTGAGACTCAGAGACGAATCGATTCAAAGGGTTCATTTCGCAGGTTCCAACGGCAGGCCGTACAAGAGCATCGGAAGATTGCTCGTAAAACAAGGAAAAATGAAACTTGCCGACGTGGATCTGCCGGCCATCCGCGGTTATCTGGTCGAGCATCCTCTTGAAAGGGAGAGTATTTTTCATTATAATGAACGTTTTATTTTTTTTGATATGGAGGAGATAGAAGGGGATAAGGGACCCGCAGGCAGTCTTGGGGAACCGCTTACCGCGGGACGGTCAGTGGCCTTGGACAGGAACTGTTTCCCGCCGGCGGTACTTTGTTTTTTAAAATCCTGGAAGCCGGTTGTTGACTGTGTCGGCAATGTGACCGGGTGGGAACCAATGTCCCGTTTTGTGCTGAACCAGGACTCGGGATCTGCCATCAAAGGGCCGGGACGGATTGACTTATTCTGTGGATCAGGTCGGTATGCCCGGACTGCCGCCGGGTTAATGAGGCATCCGGGCGTATTGTATCTCCTTTTGTAGTCGCATTTATGTGTCGGAAAAACAAAGTTTCGTTGATTCGCATAGGATGAACCATCGTCATTCCGGCTAACTACATGCCGGAATGACGAAGAAATTAATTGTTCTGTGTTTTTGCCCATAGGGCATTATGTTCACATTTTGAACCCAAAAAATATTTTCAGAGAGCCTTCTGGACAATTGTCATCTTTAGGTATAAAATTGTTGTAACTATTCGGCATCACCCCATCTTCGCACGATCAGGCCGCCTCACATAGGCAAACTATCGAATCCTTAGGGTCTGGAAAGAAATAACTTGGATTTTCCGTTTCCGAACTGTATCACACCTTTAGCCGGTTTGACATCCCCGAAATCCTCACCGTAGCCCTGCTACGCTTGCGGTTTCGTGAATATCAAACCGACTAAATCTGCAACACATTTCGGATCGGAATTACCCAAGTTATTTCTTTCCAGACCCTTAATTGCTGAAACAGGTGTACTATGAAACAACCGGAAATAGATTATTGGATTGCCACGATGCTTGAGAGCTATGATAATGTCTCGGACCTCAACATTACCGTGGGTAAATCTCTCCAGGTTGAATCGTCAGGTCTCCTCATGCCGGTGAAGGTCAGACCGGAAGTTCAGGAATTGACGCCGTTTCAGGCCGAGGTTTTTGCCCTGAATATCGTTGGTAGAGACACGAGGCTGCTTGAGGATCTGGTCTCTACCGGATCGTGCGATCTGTCATACTGGTTGGGACGGAAGGCAAGGTTCAGGGTTAACGTGTTTTCTCAGAAGACCAATTTTTCCATAGTGCTCAGGAAGCTTCAGACTACCATTCCGACTATCAGTCAACTGGGTCTTCCGGATGTGTTCTACAAGATGGCAGAGGAGAAAAACGGAATTATTCTGGTTACCGGTGCAACCGGGTCTGGTAAAACTACAACGCTTGCTGCTCTTCTGGACAAGATAAATCAAGAAAAATTCGTGCATACCGTAACCCTTGAGGATCCGATCGAGTATGTTCATCCACATAAAAAGGCAACGTTCAATCAGCGTGAGCTTGGCGCCGATTTTGACACATTTGCCAGCGGTCTGCGGGCCGCGTTAAGACAGGCGCCAAAGGTCATTCTGGTCGGTGAAATGCGTGACAGGGAAACCATGGAAATCGGTCTGACGGCTGCGGAGACCGGGCATCTGGTTTTAAGCACACTGCATACCGTGGATGCGGGTCAAACAACAAACAGGATTCTGGGTATGTTCCAGATAGAGGAGCGGGACCAGATTCGGAACAGGCTGGCGGACACGATTCGGTGGGTTGTCAGCCAGAGGCTTTTGCCCAGGATCGGCGGAGGTCGCGTAGCAGCTATTGAAATTATGGGCATGAACTTGAGGGTTGCCGAGGTAATACACCATGGCGAGTCTGAAGGGAAGACTTTTTATGAGATTATTGAAAGCGGCGTTCCAATGGGGATGCAGACTTTTGACCAGCACATTCTACAACTGCACGAGAAGGGCCTGGTCACCGAGGAAACGGCGCTCGCTTTTTGTTCTCGGCGGAATATTATGGGCCGCGGGCTTGACCAGTTGAAGGCGGCTAGAGGGGAGTCCACCACCGGAATCACGGATCTCAAGATGGTATAGACTGATGGGATTACGAATTACGAATTAGCAATTACGAATATTATGAAAGTAATTACTTTTTGCACAACTCGAAATTTTTGGAGGAACAGAGATGATTTCCAACTGCCCTCATTGTGATCAACCTCTAAATTTGACAGAGGCTCAGAAAACCAAAGTTGCCGAGGTTCTTGCTGGTCTTGCAGAGGGTAGGTTCCTGAAACTTGGGTGTCCGAACTGCCGTGCGCAAATAAAATTGCGAGGGGATGGTTTGCTTTTTGATGGGCCTTCTCAGATATCTCCTCAGGCTGCAAAATCCGGATCAAAATTGCCGATCCCCCCAAAGCCGCCCGACGTCGGTTGGCTTGCTGCGGGTGAATTCACTGATCGGGAGGTCGTTGAAGATATTCCCATGGCTATGATCCTTATGGAGGACGGCGCGGCCAAGAGCACTATGGTTGATACGTTTGAAGAGATGGGTTATCAGACCGTTCTGGCTGAGTCAGGCAGTGATGCCATCGAAAGAATGAGATTTGTGAATTTTGCCGCGGTAGTTTTGTCCAGCGGATTCGAAAAAGGCGGGATTACGGATTCGGTTTTTCATGCCCATATGAGAGGGCTCGCTATGTCCAAGCGGCGCTATATGTATTACATCCTGATCGGCCGGGAATTTCATACTTTCTATGATCTGGAAGCCCTTTCATGCAGCGCCAACCTGGTAGTGAATATCAGTGACGTTGCTTATATGAATGTGATACTCAGAAAAGGCATGAATGATTACGAGGATCTGTTTGGCCCGATTCTCGCTGTTTTAAAGAAACATGGGAAGATTTGATCTAAACGTTTACAGATAATCGGTTACATCGGAGATAAGAAAGAAGATGATTCTCATTTGTCCTCATTGCAAGAAGAGACACAATGTTGATGAAAAACGAATCCCATCCAATGTAAAGATGGCCCGCTGCAAGTACTGCGATCAGCGGTTTCCGATCAGACTCCGGGAAAAAGCCCTGGAACAGGCTGGGGAAAAAGCTTCTGAGGCAAAGGATGGCCCCAGGAGAATCGGTGTCTCTCTCAGCAAGGGAGGAGTGGGAAAAACAACCACAGCAGTAAATCTCTCCATGGGGCTTTCTGTTGCCGGTTTCAAGGTTCTGCTTGTCGATACGGACACACAGGGGCAGGTCGGTTTCATGCTTGGAGTAACTCCCAGGGCCGGTTTGACGGAATTGACTACAAAGGAACTAGCTGCGGAAGAAGTGCTTATTCAGGCCAGGGAACGATTATGGGTTCTGGGCGGAGGGAAGTCGCTTGCAGGACTTAAACGGTTAATTGACCGGAAGGATTTCGGAGGGGAATTGACGCTGAGTGAAGCGCTTGCCCCTTTGGAGAGCCGGTTCGATTATATTATCGTTGACACCTCCCCGGGTTGGGATCCATTGATAGTGAATGTCCTGTTCTATGTGAACGAGGTTTTGACCCCGGTATCTCTCGAAGTTATGACTCTGCAGGGACTGGTTGAGTTTCTAAAAAATCTGGCGATCATACAGAAATACAACAAAGATATTTTTCTAAAATATGTCCTGCCGACATTTCTGGACATGAGGGTCAAGAAGTCTGACACCATTATGCAAAAGCTTAAAGAACTCTACGGTCAAATCGTCTGCGAGCCCATCAGGTACAATGTCAGGCTTTCGGAAGCGCCGGCCTACGGCAAGTCGATCTATGAATTCGCACCAGGGTCAAGCGGGGCCAAAGATTATCGGCAGTTGGTCAGGAGAATAGCAGGCGATGATGAACTTTTGAGGTAAATATTCGGCGGCACTCCACAGGAAGGCGATCAGGCTGCCCAGCATACCAAAGAGGCCTATTCAACCTGAGTAGTTGAGTTTTATTCAATCAGTCCGAAGTTTCGGATATCGTTAATCAGTTTTTCCCCATCAATGGGCTTGATGATGTATGAGGTCGCGCCGCCCTTGTAAAAGGCCTCAACAATGTTTTTAGGGTCATTTACCGCTGTTATCATGATGACCTTCACTTCGTCGTCAGGGGCTATTCCTTGAAGTACTTCCATTTTACGGATTTGCTTTAAAGCCTCCTGGCCATTCATATTGGGCATCATGATGTCCATAAGAACCAAGTCGTATGGAGTGTCGGTTTTCAGCGCTTCTTCGAATGATCCGACCGCTTCCTCCCCGTCTGACACCATGTCGCAGTCACCATGGGGAGCAAGGAAGCTGCTCAGCATCTGACGTGATATAATGTCATCTTCAACAATTAGTACTTTCATGTTGTTCCTCCTTAAAAATTCTGATCAAATAAACCTTGAAGCTTTACAAAATTTCAAAAGTCAACAACTATAAAAATTATTTAAGATTCTAACAGAATTTCGGGCATTAGCCCAATGGTTATTTATTTTTTGGGCGAGCCCTTAATGCCTGAGGCATTTTCTTCGTCAATTCGCTGAAGTCCTTCCATCATGAGTTTCATGAACCCCCCGATGGGCTCTGCTTTATCGTCCTCGGGTGATATGTTCGAAATAAAATTAAACTTTCCTTTTCTTTCTTTCAGAATGTCGAAGAAGGCATCAATGCCGGTTTTGTCGCGATATGAGGTCCTGACGATTTCCCCTCTGCTGAAAATTACCGTTGCCGGGCCTCCGGCCAGTTCCAGCTTGAAATTTCCTGTTTTCATGTTTTCGTGAAACATCTGGAACAGTTCAACAGGGGATATTTTCATCAGTTTACCCGCCATATCAGAATCAGAATTTCCGGTCAATTTTATGTTGGCGTCTGAAAGGCGCTGTGTGAGCATGCGGCTGAAGGCCATCTGCAGGAAAGGGTGTCTTAGCAGAACGCGGCTGAAATCCGTACCGTGCAACAGGAGCGCCTTGACATGATCCACGGTTTTGATTGAAGCGCTTACGGGTTTGCCGCTCAACAGGCTCATCTCGCCGAATATTTCCCCCTCTCCCAGGTTGGCGATGATATTGCCGTCGTCATCAATAACGCTCACATTGCCCGAAACGATGATGTATAGATGTTTCCCGGGCTGCCCCTTATGCAGAATCAATTTGCCCGGGTTATACTCCTTTATGGTCAGGCTGGAGACGATATCCTTTAGATTGTTTTCACCAAACGCCTGAAACATAGGGAATTTACTCAATAGCCCGGCAGTACCGGAAATTTTTCGAGCCTCTTCTTTTTTTTTTGCAGCAGCCAGCAGTTGCATCTGAATGGTCTGATATTTTTTTTTGGAGACATGTTTGAATTGTACCAATCCGGAACATCCGCTGCAGTTGAAGGAGCTTCCTGGAAAGGGGCCTTCAGTATTAGACTCGGTGTTAATCCGGCCGACTATAAGTTTGCTGATTTCGGTTGCAAGAAAAAGACATACAGGCTTTTCTGGCGGAGGTCTCAAGCCAGAGCCGGACAGAGTGAAATCGTCGCCTTTTTTGTAAAGCGGGCAGTTGTTTGCCTCAGTTATTTCAAAAGCTGCTTCAAGTAGTCCCATTGAATTAAAGTACTCGACAGTCGAGAGTTCTCATGTCATTCCCGCGAAGGCGGGAATCCATTTTTACGCCACTCTTTCCATACTATGAAGGGGAAGAAAACAGCATCACACAGGTATCGCTTAAGCAGCCTGCCTGGTTCCGTCATCATGCGGTAGAGCCATTCCAGGGACAATTTTCGAATCCATAAGGGCGCCCGTTTTTTTTCACCGGCCAGGAAGTCGATTACAGCTCCTGCACATAGAGCAACTCCGCCATTGATCCGGTTGTGATAGGCATGAATCCAGAGTTCCTGTTTAGGGGCTCCAAGACCGATAATCAAGATATCAGGATTTCCTTGTTTAACAAGTCTTAAAATTTTTCTGGTATTGATGTGGTATTGATGGTATTGATGGGTCGGACCAAGCTAGTTGCTTGATATTATTGACGAATCCTGAGCAGATTGTCTCGTAACCCATTGATTTTATTAGGCCGTAAAGTCAATTTTGGGGCCAAAATGGGCATTCTAAGAACCAGCAGTTGCAATTAAGGCGGTTGTAAGTTTGGGGACACCATACTTAAATTTGGGGGCACCAAAATTTGGGGGCACCATACTAGTTAATTATTGACAAAAGTCTGAAAATCTGTGGTGTTAGCGATGAAGTCTATCAGCAACTTTGCAAGCATGTCAGTGGCCATCTAAAACTACCACTCATCTAACCATCTGAAATTGTTTTTTTCTTCTTCCATTTTTCTGATTATAACGGATTTGGGGGAGGAAAGCCTTGCACCATTTTTTGTAACTGCCTGATGGGTGGCATGGACAAACTTGTTTGTCCGTGCAAAAAACGTCAATGCAAAGTGAGGAAAGAATT
>JAYEJK010000294.1:0-10839 GCA_034660535.1 Thermodesulfobacteriota bacterium
ACACCTGCTGAGGTGTATTGGGGAGAAGAAGTTGCCCAGATGGCAGCATGAATAATTCGGTTAAAAGACAAAAAAGAAGCGCACCTTAATTTAGGAAAAAATTGTCCTTGACTTGGGGTCCACTTCAGTCCGTCCTCCCTGACTCCTTTTTAACCCCTTTTTAAAAAAAGGGGTTGCCTGTTTCCGGAGATGTATATACTATGTGTAAACGTATGTTTACACATACACAGCAATCGAATAAACGAACAAAGGGCGAAGGTGAAACTATGAGAGCGGAAATTAAAAAATGGGGAAATAGTCAGGGAATCAGGCTGCCGGTTCAACTATTAAAAGAATCACATTTGAATATAGGCGATCCAGTAGAGATTATAACTGAAAACGAAACAGTGATTATTAAACCAGTTAGAAAAAATCCGCGGGGCAGACATGATCTAAAAAAGTTAATGGCGGCCTTTCCAAAGGATTATGAGCCGCAAGAGTTTGATTGGGGGGAGCCGCAAGGCAAAGAGGAATGGTAGTTAAATGGTAAAAAGATATATTCCAGACCAAGGTGATATTGTTTATTTAGATTTTGACCCCCAGGCCGGCCGGGAACAGAAGGGACGCAGGCCTGCCTTGATAGTAAGCAGAAGCCCCTTCAACAAAAGAGCGGGGCTTGTTTTTGTCTGTCCTGTAACAAACACTCAAAGGCCGTATCCAACACACGTCGCCCTGCCTGCAGGAAGGAAGGTGAGGGGTTTTGTCATGGCCGAACAGATGAAATCGTTAGATTTTGGAAAGCGCAAAATTGATTTTGTGGAGAAAGCTGACCATGATGTCCTCGATGATGTTTTAGCGATTATTGATGCGATTCTTTTTTAAGAACTTTCTTATACTATTAAATTATTTTTTTCGAGGTGTGATATGGAAGATACAGCAGTGCAATCAGGCAGGATCCAAACGTGTGAGAGCAGATGTGAGAAATGGAGGCTGCAGCATGGATTCTCGCTTATCGAACTTTTGATAGTCATGATTATTCTCGGACTTCTTGCCTCGCTGGTCGGGCCCAAGATGTTCGGAAAGCTCGGAATAGCCAAACAGCAAACCGCCAAGACTCAGATAGAGATGCTTATGACGGCCCTGGATGCATATCGGCTCGACGTGGGCAGTTATCCTTCGCATAGCGATGGACTGAACGCCCTGGTGACCAACCAGGGCGTTGATAACTGGGACGGCCCGTATCTTAAAAAGGATGTTCCTCCCGACCCATGGGGCAATCCCTATGAGTATAGCAATCCCGGCGAGCATGGAGAAATCGATATTATCTCATATGGGCTGGACAAGAAGCCGGGCGGTGACAAGGAAGACGCGGACGTGACAAGCTGGCAGTAGATTTGAAAAAAAATCCAGTAAGGAATCAATCCTCTTTTACAAATTCGATATGATTTTCCAAAGGAGTCATTGATGGGTCTGCCTCGATGCGTATCACCGCCTTGTGCTGTTTCTCAAGCTCCAGCAGGTCTTCCCGTTTATTATTTAAGAGATATTGGGCCACCTTGATAGGGAGGCGGCATTCAACGGTTTTGACCTTTTTCCCGGTAATTCCGGTGTGGATTCTGCGCAGATAAAAAAGGGCCAGCGTTTCAACAGAGCGCACCACGCCACGTCCTTGGCAGTGTTCGCAGATGTTGTAACTCCCTGTCTGGATGGGTGATGCCATTTTTTGACGTGATATCTGCATGAGTCCGAACCTGGATAGCCTGCTGATATCCACCTTGGCTTTGTCTCGTTTCATGCTTGCCTTGACCTTTTTTTCCACTTCCCTGATGTTCCGGGACTCCCGCATATCAATAAAGTCCACCACAATAAGACCGCCAAGGTCCCGTAGTCTGAGCTGCCTGGCAATTTCTACGGCAGCCTCCATGTTTGCCAGGAAAATGGTCGCTTCAAAGTCCTTATCCTTGGCAGTGCGGCCGGAATTGACATCAATTGCCACCAGGGCCTCGGTGGGGTTGATTACGATGGAGCCGCCTGAAGGCAGTTGTACTTTCCGCCTGTAAATCTGTTCGATCTGATCCTCAACCTGGTATTGGTTGAAAATGGGGCGGGCGCCCTTATGCAGCTTGACCGTGGTCATTTTTTTCTGCCTGGCTGGAAGCAGTTCCAGGAAATGGGCAACCTGGTCATAGGCATCCTTGCTGTCGACCAGGATTTCCTGAATGTCGGAAGTAAAGTGATCCCGCAAAAATCTTGAGATGATGTCCTGCTCCTGGTAAACCAGGGAAGGGGCGGGCCTGCTCTGGCCGAGCGATTTGATCTCTTGCCAGAGATTAATCAGGTATTTCATGTCACGAGACAGCGCTGTTTTCGTAATACCCTTGCTGGCTGTACGGATGATGTAACCGATCCCCTCAGGAATGTTAAAGCTGTTCATCATTTCCTTAAGCTTGCGGCGCTGCTCGTCATTGTCAATTTTTCTTGAAATGCCGGCGCTGCTGCTTCCCGGCATAAGGACCAGGTATCTGCCTGGAATGGACAGAAAAGTGGTCATGTTGGGGCCCTTGTTTCCGACGCTCTCCTTGACCACCTCGACCAGCACCTTCTGGCCCTTGCGTATCACATCCTGGATCTTAAGCTTTTTCCAGTGGGTATCAGGATCAACGTCAGAGTAATAATATTCGGGATGGATATCACTGAACGGCAGAAATCCGTTTTTTTCGGTCCCTATCTCCACAAAGGCGGTCTGAAGATTCGGCTCAACCGCAGCTATCCTGCCCTTGTAGATATTTCCCTTGGTCTGTTCCCTGGATATGGTCTCTACGTGAAAAGACTCTATCCTGCCATCCTCAAGCAGGGCGATTCTGCATTCCTCCGGCTCGACCGTATTTATTAGAAGCTTGCTGACAATCTGTTTTCTTTTGCTCTTTTCACTCTTTTCACTCTTTTTTTTGTTGTCCGCGCGGCCTTTTACGGCTGTGGATGACTTCTTGGTTGTCGCTCCGGTTGTTTTCCTGCCGGTGGCGCTCTTGGGCTTGGCCTTTAATTTCTCTCCCCCGGACTGAGATTTCGGGGAGGGTTTTTTAGCTTTGCCTGCTGCGCTTTTTTTCCCGGCCTCTTCCGTGGAGGCGGCTTTTTTGTCGTCGGAAATTATGTTTTTTTCAGGTTTGTCCGAATGCATTTTTTGCCTTATATTCTGTTTTCCGTGGCGGGGAGTTATTAGCAGGGCTGGTAATAAGTCTTCCCTGTGTGGTTTATTTTACACAATCTACCCGCTTTTGTCAGTTTTTCTATGATGTCTCGGGCATATGCGGTTTCGGCGCCAAACGCTTCGCATACATCATCAATCGTACACGGCCTGCGCTGAAGCATGGAAATAATTTCAACTTCACCTACAGGTTGCCTTTTTTTTCTGTTCGTTTTTTCGAAATTCCCGATGACATCCACAGGCCCTTCCAGCTTTGCCGCGAGTTTGTTTAATTCATTGCGGTCCAACGGCTGGGCGTAATTGCCGGGGGCAGGGCGGCTTACTGTGTTTAACTGCACCAAGTCCGGTTTAATTTTCTTTATTGCTTGTTTAAGGGCTTTTATGTTTTCCTGGTTATCGTTGAGTCCTTTTACGATCAGGATTTCGAGTAAATATTTACCCGTAAATTCCTTTCTGAATCTGCACAACCCTTGAATAATTGTTTCAAGTTTTGCGCAGGATGCCGGTCTATTTATTTTCTTATAGGTTTCCGGATCGGCCGCGTCCAGTGACGGGATGACGATATCGGCTTTCATAAGATCATTTCTTACATCCTTCAGGTGTAAAAGAGAGCCGTTTGTGAGCACGCACACCGGTTTTGTGGTTTTTTCCTTGATGTGGTTGATTATTTGACCAATGCCCGTGTGAAGCGTGGGTTCTCCGGAAGCTGTAATGGTGAATACGTCCACCGGACGCATTTGGGCCTTGTCGGTCGTGAAATAATCTATTTCCGCAATTATTTCTTCGGTCGGGGTGTATTCGGCGCGTTCGCACGTCAGAAGCGTGGTCGGGCCGACCTCACAATAAACACAGTTAAAATTGCAGATTTTAGGGGGCAGCAGGTCAATACCGAGTGAAAGCCCAAGACGACGGGAGTTGACCGGCCCGAATATATATTTCATTTGATCAGATGAAGGTTGGAATTTTTTTGCTGTCAATGAGGAAAGTTAGGATATTGGTTCGGGACACAACGTAATCCGAATGTTATATATAACCCGTATTGGACAACTACGCAGTATACCCTTAATTTTTACACAAAGGACAAGCTTAAATTAATATTCCGCGATTATCAAGATAAAAACTCTAACCCAGATAAACTGGAATTCTTTAAAGGTACTTATCCGGGGTCGGGGGCGTGTCATGTTGTTGTCATTATATTTGACTTTTGCCTTGACACCTTTAGCCAGGATTCGTAGATTCCACAGATTGCAAGCCGGATGGTTAAGTAATAAGTTAAATTACAAAATAAAGGATTTAAAAAATGCGTAGTGATTTGATGAAAAAAGGGCTTGAAAGGGCGCCCCATCGTTCTCTTTTTAAGTCCATGGGGTACACTGATGAGGAGATCAGCAGGCCGCTGATCGGTATAGCCCATGCTCATAATGATATCGTTCCCGGGCATATTTACCTGGACCGGATTCTTGATGCGGTCAAAAGCGGCGTAAGTATGGCCGGTGGAACGCCTGTTGCGTTCGGTACCATCGGCGTCTGCGATGGGATTGCCATGAATCATGTGGGCATGAAATACTCCCTTGCAAGCCGTGAAATAATCGCGGATTCGGTTGAGATAATGGCCATGGCCCATCCTTTTGATGCATTGGTGGCGATTCCCAACTGTGATAAGATTGTGCCGGGCATGCTGATGGCCTTGCTTCGTCTCAACATTCCCGCGGTAATGGTGAGTGGCGGCCCTATGTTGACGGGTCGTTTTAAGGGAAAAGACGTGCATCTTGTAAGCGTTTTTGAAGGTGTCGGGCAGGCAAAGGCCAACACCTTAAGTCTTGAAGACCTTGCTGAACTTGAGGATGCGGCATGCCCCGGCTGTGGTTCCTGCTCAGGTATGTTTACTGCCAATTCCATGAACTGCCTGACCGAGGCGCTGGGGCTCGGGCTTCCCGGCAACGGGACAATTCCGGCAATTTCAGCGGCCCGGATTCGTCTTGCCAAGCATGCCGGGATGGCTGTCATGGATCTCCTTGAAAAGGATATCAGGCCCAGGGATATTGCAACGTCTGAGGCATTTGAAAACGCCATGGCCGTGGACATGGCCCTGGGATGTTCCACCAACACGGTCCTGCACATACCCGCAATTGCCCGCGAGGCCGAGGTGGATCTGCCGCTTGACATGTTTAATACCGTGAGTCGGCGGGTTCCGCATCTGTGCAGCCTTATACCCGGCGGCACACACAGCCTTCAGCAACTGGACGAGGCAGGCGGAGTTCAGGCCGTGATGCTTCAGCTTCTTGACACGGAAAGGGGGCTGAATCAGGATGTAATGACAGTTACCGGCAAGACCCTGGGCGAAAACCTTTCCAAGGCTGCGGTTCGGGATGCGGATATTATTCGGTCGGCATCAGACCCTTATCACGAACAGGGCGGAATTGCCATTCTGTACGGCAATCTTGCTCCGGAAGGGGCGGCTGTGAAACAGTCGGCCGTGGCCGATGAGATGCTGAAGCATTCAGGGCCTGCCAGGGTTTTTGATTCCGAGGAAGAGGCCCAGGAGGCGATCTTAAGCGGCAAGATCAATGCCGGTGACGTGGTGGTCATTCGCTATTGCGGACCCAGAGGAGGGCCGGGGATGCCGGAAATGCTTTCCCCTACATCCGCAATTGTCGGAATGGGGCTTGGCAAGAGTGTGGTCCTGATCACGGACGGCCGGTTCAGCGGCGGGACTAAAGGGGCGTGCATCGGACACGTTTCCCCGGAGGCTGCCGACGGCGGGCCTATCGGCCTTGTGCGGGAAGGCGACACTATTGTGCTGGATATTACTGCAAAGAAATTACTGCTTGATGTTTCAGAAGATGAGCTTGCCAAACGAAAAAAACAATGGCAGCCGCGTCCCCCGAATATTACAACAGGATATGCAGCCAGATACGCAAGGCAGGTTTCTTCAGGCAGTACAGGAGCAGTGGTTAAATAATAACCCTTTAACTCTCTGGATTTTGAAACCCGTGAACGGTTACCGATTATTTTTATGCCTTTTAGCAATCATATGTCTATTTGCCGCATCAAATCAGGCAGCGGCTGATGATCTGATGTCCGTGCCCTGGCAGATTTCCGCTGACAGAATTATTCGTTTTGAAAAGTCGGATAACATTGTTGCCGAGGGAAGCGTGGTGTTGCATCATGTCGAGGAAGTCGGGGCCGATCCGCTGGTGATCCGGGCCGACTGGATCAGGTATAATGTGAAGTCCGGCAGGATCAAGGCCAGGGGCAACCTGGAGGTGCATTCCGGTGAGGATGTGCTGACGGCTCAGAGCGCAAGGTTTGATCTTAACCGTCAAACCGGCTCTCTTACCATGACTACCCTGCGATTTTCAGAATCCAACTGGCATTTCAGCGGACGGGTGGTGGAGAAAACAGGTGAATGGACCTATCATCTCAAGGATGGCCGTGTTACAACCTGCCCGATGGCTGCGGGAGAAAAACCGATCTGGTCCGTCAATGCATCCGATGTGTTTCTCAATACAGGCGATAAGGCCCATCTGAAGAACGTCTCTCTGCGGGTCAAGGATGTCCCGATAGCCTATCTCCCTTATCTCGTGATTCCGGTCTCCAGGCAATCCGGTCTTCTTACTCCTGAGTGGTCCCAATCGGAGCGGGACGGCACTGGATTTAACCTCCCGTTTTTCTGGAATCTCTCATCCAGTTTTGACGCAACTTTTTATCCTGGAATCCTGGATAAAAGGGGTGTGACCGCCGGCGCTGAATTTCGGTACAGGGCGGCTGAACGTTCGCAAGGGACCATTGCGGTCAATTATCAGCACGACAGGACGACTGATACGGTCAAAGACGAGTATAAATCAGACGGGTATCTGCGGACCGATCATGACCGGTACTGGCTTCGGGCCAAGGCTGATCATGATTTCGGAAACGGCCTGAATGCCGGAGTTGATCTGGACATGGTCTCTGACCGGGACTATCTGCAGGAGTTCCGGAAAGGTATAATCGGCTTTGATACGAGTAATGATAAGTTTCTGGCCATGCACAACCGTGGATTTCAGGAAGAGTCGATTACTTTCAGGGAGTCCACCATCCGGCTCGGCAAGACGTCTGACTCCATGTTTCTGGGAGGGGAACTGCGAACAGTGGACGATGAGCGTGACGAGCCGTCTGCAACCACTACGCTTCACGCATTGCCCCGGGTTGTTTTTAATGGTCGTGTCGGGATTCCGAAGATTCCGGTTCCGTGCAGTCTGGATTGGGACTCCGAATATGTTTTCTACCGGCGGGATGAGGGCATTGGTGAGCACAGGCTGGATATTCATCCAGGGCTTATTGTGTCTATCCCGGTCGATTTTATCGAAGGCACGATTTCAACTGGGATCCGTGAGACCATGTACAAGGTTGAGGTCTTCGGAGATTCGTCGGTTCATGACTGGTCAAACGATGATAGTCAGTTCAGGAGGGTGTGGGATTTTGAAATGGATCTTGCCACAACTCTTGCGCGTGATTTTTCCGTCGGTTTTGGGTCTGTCAATCGGTTTAATCATAAATTCCGGCCCAGGATCGCTTATTCTTACATGACATCCACTGACCAGGACGATCTTCCGTACCTTGACGCCCTGGACCGAATTAAATCACAAAACCATTTAACATACGGGATTGATAATTATTTCAGGGTAGGCGGTCTGCTTGGTGATGACAGCTATGACCGTCGGTTCGGTTACTTTAAGGTCAGCCAGGCCTACAATATTCGCGAGACCAGGAGGTCACTTGAGGGAGCCTGGGATGACCGGCGTCCTTTTTCCGACATCCTTTTTGAGTTGGAATTCTATCCCCTTGAAAGATTAAAGATAGCATATGAAACCGCGTGGAGTGTCCATGGCAAGGGCGTTACCTTTTATAATTTCGAAACAGAATATTCCAGCAGGGAAGGGCGCAGCCTTTCTATAGATTACCGTTACAACAGGGTGCCCTGGGTGGACGAGCCTTATTTTTATAGTGATGATCCGGCCGAATCCATGCATGAACTGAATATGGAGATTCAGGCTGCATTATCGAAACTCTTTTCAGTCAAGGGCGACATGGCTCACTCATGGTCATCTGATCATGTGGTGGAGGCATCCATACATCTGATTTATCATCCTGCGTGTTGGTCGGTGGAACTGCTGGCAGCCAAAACACCGGATGACCACAGAATAGGGATAATATTCTCTCTGGCCGGCCTCGGCAAGGTGATGGAATTTGATTTTTGACGTTTTTAACGGCGATGCCGACGGAATATGCGCCCTGCACCAGTTGCGGATGGCCCAACCGCGTTCCGCCCGGTTGATTTCCGGAGTCAAGCGTGATATCAGGCTGCTCCGGCAGGTAGTGTCTGAAATCGGGCCTGGCCGGAAGTGTGAGCAGGGAACAATAATTACTGTCCTGGATGTGTCCATGGACAGCAATAAAAAAGATCTGCTTGCTCTGCTTGAGATGGATTGCAAGGTTTTTTATGTTGATCATCACTTCCCTGGGGAGATTCCGGATTCGGAATCCCTTAACGCCATTGTCGATACAGACCCTGATGTTTGCACGTCATTGATCATCGACCGGTTGTTTAGAGGACGATACAGGCCCTGGGCCGTGGTTGCCGCATTTGGAGACAATTTACATTCCGCGGCTATGGATGCGGCTGCTGATCTTAAATTGACATCCGACCAGCTAGGCCGATTAAGGGAACTGGGCGAGTTGATGAATTACAATGGTTACGGCAAATCAATGTCTGATCTTTATTTTACCCCCCAGGCCCTTTACGAGGCAGTGAGACCATATGAGGATCCCCTGGATTTCTGCAATCAGTCTGACGTGCCGGCTATCTTAAGGCATGGTTTTGCAGATGACATGACAAAGGCAGGCAGTTATGAACCCTTTATCCACCGGGCCGGGATCAGGGCCTTTAAGTTTCCGCCTGAACCATGGTCCAGGCGGGTTGCAGGAGTATTCAGCAATGAGAAGGCCAGGGAAATGAAGGAAACGGCGCATGCCCTGATAATCGACAACAGCGATGGGACATATCTTGTCAGTGTTCGGGCGCCTCTCTGCAATAAGACGGGAGCGGATATCCTGTGCAGGGCATATCCTACAGGCGGAGGCCGTGCGGCAGCCGCGGGCATTAATGCGCTTCCCGTGGAATTGCTTAAAGACTTCGTAAATTCTTTTGAAAAGGCATTTTCGTCATGAGCATTCGTTTTTTTACCACTCTATCAGTCCGGGGCTTCCTGTTTACGGTCCTGTTAATCGCTTTTCCGGCTTGTGCAATGGATAAAAAACCGTCGGCCGCGGACCTGGTAAACGACGGCCAGGTCATTGATCTTTCAACCGACCGTTACAACGGGGTTTTTAAAGAACTGCGGCTTACGCATTCCTTTTCCAGGGAAGAACTGGACCGGATCTTCAAAGGGGTAACTATTCAGCGCAGGGTACTGGAACTCATGGACCGGCAGTGGGAAGCCAAGCCTTATTATCAGTATTCGTCCTTGTTTATTACCAGGTCCATGGTGAAGCAGGGCCGGAAAATGTTGCGTGAGCATTCCGTCTTGTTTGACCGGGTGGAAAAAGAGTTTGGAGTGGAAAGGGAGATAGTGACCGCAATCTGGGGAATCGAGAGTAAGTTTGGAAAGCACAAGGGTGCATTTGACATGTTCCGGACTTTGAATACTATGTTTGATGCATATCCCAGGCGGAGAAATTTTTACCGCAAACAGTTGATTCATTTTCTTGTTCTATGCCGGGAGAACGGGATAGACCCGCGGGATGTGCCGGGTTCGTATGGAGGCGCCTTTGGCCAGACCCAGTTCATTCCTTCTAGTTTCAGGGAATACGCTGTGGATTTTGATAAGGACGGCAGCCGTGATGTGTGGCGCTCTATTCCGGATATTCTGGCAAGTATTGCCAATTACCTGCACAGGTTTCATTGGACATTTGATGCGCCTGTTTACTGGGAATTGGGCAGTGAACTAAAAGACGAAAAACTGAGCGCGGCCTTTCGTAAGGGCAGAAAAGCGCTTGTTCCATGGCAGGAAGTCAAAAAACTCCAGGGTGTGGATTTAAAGCCGGCGCCTGATAACAGGAATCTTACGATCGTGGGATTGGAATTGGCCGACGGGGGCATGCGTTTTGTGGCTGGATATCCAAATTTTCAGGCAATCACCAAGTGGAATAATTCCAACCGTTATGCCATGGCCGTAACCGAACTGGCGGAGAAATTTTGATTAGGAATTACGAATTGCGAATTGTTGGGAGCATTCCCAGTTTGTTAATCCATGTGAATTCTACTTTTGAACTTACACACCTCTTTGCTCAATAAAGGAGGTGTACGCACTGTGAATATCGGCTGGGATTTGAATCATGCGATGTTATCCCGCTTCTCTGCTTATCGATCATTAATGAGTGATATCCGGTTAGAAACAACGTAACATAGCATGAATTTGGTTGTCCCCCCTTTCAGGTTAGGCACTTTGAAAAAAATAATCATCCCAAAATGCAGATGCTGTGACCACCTCGCCGGTATATTTCGACATATCTAACTAAGCCAAGAACTTCCATGACATCCAAACGGTTGTGACGGTATCGCTTTATCTACAAGGAGATGAATGCCTTGCGCCTCGTGTTTGGACGACGTTGCT
>JAYEJK010000295.1:0-2696 GCA_034660535.1 Thermodesulfobacteriota bacterium
CGGATAGGCAGCGGCAACTGCCACTCCGGCCTCTATCGCTCCACGAGCGATAGCCTCGTTGCCGAGCAGCAGCATCTTTTTTCCCGGCTCATCAGTCAGTAATTTATGCATCTTATTTCTTTTTTTTAAAGAGATGACCAGATTGAACAGATCATCCATGGTGCGGACGGCCCGGAACGCCTCCTCATCACTTAATTTCATTCCAAAAGATTTTTCAAGGGCCACGACCATGTCCACTGCGTCCAGGCTGTCCAGATCAAGATCCTCATAAAACGTGGCCTTTGGCTTCAGATCTTCGGGATCCAGTTCAAATTCCTCGGCAATGACCTCCACCACCTGTTGGCGGATGGCATTGTCATCCATTGTCATATGTCCACCTTTGCAGCACCAGGGCGGTGTTGACGCCGCCAAGGGCAAAATTGTTTTTTAAAACCGTGTTAACCCGGGCCCTCTGTTTTTCCTGAAGCAGATTGATTCCCCGGCAGGCAGGGTCGGGCCTCTTGAGATGAAGCGTGGGCAGCAGCTCCTGACGATTAAACATTTCCAGAACCAGGATGGTCTCTAAACCGCCGGCAGCGCCCAAGGCATGGCCCAGGTGGCCTTTAAGGGAACTTACCGGCACATCGGCGCCGCAGACCCGGCTGATGGCCTGCGCCTCTGTAATGTCTCCGTGTTTAGTTCCGGTGGCATGTGCATTAATATAATCTATTTTTTCTTTTATTACACTTGCTTCCAGCATGGCCTGATTCATGGCCGCAGACATGGCGTCTTCGGTTGGATTGGCAATATGATCCGAGTCGGTTACATGGCCGAAGCCCAGGATTTCGGCATAAATTTCAGCATTGCGGGCCTGGGCGGATTCAAGGCTTTCAAGAACCAGTATTCCGCTGCCTCCGCTGCACACCACTCCGTCCCTGTCCGCATCAAACGGCGCCGGAGTATGGAGCGGCGGATCATGATTGCGCGAGGCAGCTTTAAGAATGTCAAAGACCATGGTAACGGAGTGGTGAACCTCGTCGGCTCCGCCGCAGATCATGGCACGCTGACGGCCGGATTTGATAAGCAGATATCCAAGTCCGATCGCCTGTGACGATGAAGAGCAGGCGCCGGCAGTGGCCCACTGCTCACCCCGGATTTTCAGCGCATGACAGACATTTGCACTGCAACTGTGACCCATGATTTTGAAAAAGGTGCCCGAACGCAGCTCCTGAAAGGATTCTTCATCTAAAAAATTGCGATAATATTCTTCATAAACGCCTGGGCTTCCCGTTGTGGAACCAATGGATGCTCCTGTTTGTCCGGATTCAAGAAACTCTCTGTCAAGCCCGGCATCGTCCACTGCCTCCATGGCTGCAAGAGTGGCGTATATTGCCATGTCTCCCATGGTCCGGCGCGCCGAGCGGGGAAGAAGTTTTTTTATATCCAATGGCGGCACAGGGGCTGCAAGAAAGGAATTCAAACCGCGGACATGTTCCCACTCTTTGATAAAAACGACTCCCGATCTACCCTGCCGGACTGCCTCGGTCAGTTTTTCCACGCCCAGGCCAAAGGTGGAAACCGCGCCCCGGCCTGTAATTACAACCCTGTTCATCGGCATGATCGTACCATATTCCAGAGAGTTTCCAACCCGATTATTTCGCCGGCAGTGACCAGCCCTGCAAGTGATGCCCCCATTATGCCGGTTATTAGAGTGGACTGACCGCTGAGCAGAAAACCGGGCAGCTTTGTCCTGGCCGTGGCAGTGATTTGATGGAGATTGTGCTGAACGCCGTAAATCGTTCCGTACGGTGCGTGCAGTCTGTTATGGAATGTAAGAGAGGAGCCTGCGGCAAGAGATGTTATTCTGCAGCCGTTGCCCCAGGATCGGCGGGCCCGTTCCAAAAGGAGTTTGGTCTGCTCTTCCTTCCATTCCTGATATCCTTTAAGACGACCGTGACCATTATGCGGTAAAAATTGTCCGGCCTCCCGCCAGGAGGCGGGCCGCATGAGGATTACTCCCCGGGCGGCCGCGGAATCCTTGCCGTCTCTGACTCCAGGGGCTGTCAAAAGCAGAGAGCCCTTAAGGGGATCGGTATTTAAAAGATCGAGTCCGGTTGGAACAGAACATAGATTTGCTTTTGTCAGATCGTAAGCAAGGTCTGAGTTTTCCAGTTTACCGAAGATGATGAACATTGAGTGTGTATTGGTCAAATCCCGAACACGGTGAATATAGGCAGGGCTGAAAAATCCCTTTGGGACCATGGAAAAAATGGCCCCTGGATGGCCGGTATAAATAACATGGTTAGCGGTAATATCACAATCCGTTGTAATAACGCCGCTGGTTTGTCCTCCCTCTGCTCGAATCGAGTCGGCTCGTTGATTAGTCAGGATTTCCACCCCCTCCCGATAAAGCAGATCGCAAAAGGCGTCTGCAATGGCCCGGCCGCCGCCTCGTATGCCGTATGCCCCGCAATAGTAGCTGTGCGCAACCACTGCGTGCATTGTCATACCAATGTTTTTCGGGGAAATTCCGTGAAGAAATGCCGGTGCGGCAAGCACGGCCTGCAATTCCCGGCTCTTGATATTCCGGGACAGAAAATCGCCCAGACTTATGGGTTGCGGTCTGAATAGACCTTGGAGAAACGGTGTCAGTTCAAGATCAAGATTAAAAAAAGGCACCTGCCCGCAGCATTCCAGCAAGGCATTAAAATAGGTCT
>JAYEJK010000296.1:0-16866 GCA_034660535.1 Thermodesulfobacteriota bacterium
GGCCGAACATAAAATAGAGTTTGATAAGTTTCCAGCCAAGATCAAATGCAGACCTGCATGTGTCGAGCAGGTCCTTTTCGGTAATACCCTTGTTTATCACCCTGCGCAGCCGGTCTGTTCCAGCCTCGGGCGCCAGGGTAAAGCCGCTTTTTCGAACCCGCCTGATCTGTTCCATTATCTCAGGAGTCAGCGTGCCCACGCGCATTGAAGGCATGGAAACGGAAACATGCTGATCTGCAAAAGAATCCATGAGACGGACTAGCACTTCTGAAAGGCACTGGTAATCTCCCGTACTTAAGGAAAGCAGCGCCAGTTCTTCAAATCCGCCCCGCAGGACCCCGTTTTTTGCCATTTTTACAACCTCTTCCGGAGATCGTTCCCGCACTGGGCGGTTAACCATGCCGGCCTGACAGAAACGGCAACCGCGCGTGCAGCCACGCGCGATCTCAACGGCTAAGCGGTCGTGAACAATCTTTGTGAGCGGCACAAGCGGAGAAAATGGATCAGATCCGGTTTCAAGAGTCGGCAGGATTCGCCGTCTGACCTTTTCGTAACCCTCTTTCACGGATTCAATCCCGCAAAACTCCCCCCCCTTTCCATACTGAGGCACAAAAAAGGAAGGCACATAAAGGCCGGTCACGCGACTAAGACGGTCAAGCGTTTCCGCCCGGTCCGCCTTTTCGGTTTTGGCGTCAGCCATGACGTCCGCGATTTCAATCACAGCCTCCTCACCGTCTCCAAGGAGAATTGCATCAAAAAAATCAGCAACAGGCTCGGGATGAAATGAGCATGACCCGCCGCCGAGTATCAAAGGGTGGGAATCGTCACGGTCCTTTGACCTGAAGGGAATATCCGCAAGGTCAAGTACGGTCAGTATGTTCGTGTAACAGAGTTCGTATGGAAGAGTGATGCCGATAACGTCGAAATGGGTGAGCGGCCTTCGGGATTCCAGAGAAAATAGAGGCTCTTTTTCTTTTCTCAAAAGATTCTCAAAATCCGGTTCAGGGACATAAACCCGTTCGGCAAGAAATTCATCCCGGCTATTCACAATATGGTAAAGAATCTGCAATCCCTGATGGGACATCCCGATCTCATAGAGATCAGGAAAGACCAGAGCCATTCGAAAACGGACATGATCCCACTCCTTCCTGACCACATTAAATTCATTGCCGCCATAACGGCTCGGTTTCCTGACAAGCGGAAGGAGCCTGTCAATCCTGGATGTATCGTAGTAAGATTTCATTTTACGATCACCAGCTCAAAACCAGCCGGAATCTTCACCTTAAAGTCTTTTTCAGAAAAAGATGCGTCCGTTATCCAGTCACGCAGTGAAAGTTTAAGAGACCCGTTGTGTGATTCCGAAGTTACTGTAATAGTTCCCGGCAGTCGGCATGTCAGCCCTCCGTCTTTTGCCTTTGGACCTGTCAACTGATAGTCGCCGTATTGAATATCCATGAGTATTGATCTGTCCCTATCCAGCACCAGATGCCTCAAAAGATATTTTTCATGCGGCTCAAACAGTACCAGATTATATTTTGACTCCTTACCTGAAACAAGGGTAATCCAATACCCGGTGGTAGCCGGGTCTCTACCTACGTCATAAATTTCCGTCAACTCAGACCATAGCCGGCCGGTTAGAAAATAATAACTTACTTCAGGCATGAAGCCCCCGGGAGAATACTTCTCAAATGCCTTAGCGCGGATACTGCCCTCATATCCCATGGCCTCAGGCACGACCACGTATTGAAAATCCCTGCCATCCGTATTCAGAATAACTAATGGCTGCCCCAGCGGATTCAGGCCGACAAACTTGAAATATGACGGCGGCATGACTCCAAGATATCCTGAAAGCGTGCCGGACCGGACAAGCAAGTCGAATGTAACGGTCACATCAGCATCACTAAAGCATTCGCACTCCTTCTGTGCGGCCAGCATTTCCTTAAAAGCAGATTCTACCGCCAACCGTTCCTCTGCGCCGACGGCAACAGAACAGGGTAATTTTGCGCAGCCTGAAAGAAAAATGACCAATACCAAGAAGATAGATAAAAAGTTCAAAGGGTTCAAGGTTGTTTTTATGACGTTGTTTTTATGTAGATGGGGTGGCCGAATATTTACCTTAAAAAAACAAAAAAGCGCCAAAACTTCAGGCACTTATTATGCTCTACAGCCCGGCCGGTTTAGAGTCTTCCCGACTTGCATGCCTTAAAAAGCAATATAAAATTATCGACTTTAATCGGAATTCTTATTGCCGGGCGAGTATGACTGCTCGATCTTGCGTCGGATTATCTCCTTCTTTTCCTCATCCTTTTGGAGTTCTATTGACCGCTTATAGGTTTCCCTGGCCTGTTCAACCTTGCCAAGATTCAAATATACGTCTCCCTGATGATCGAGGATCGTCGGATCGTCGGGTTCGATCTCAACCGCCCTTTCAATCTCGCTTGCGGCTTTTTCGAAATCCCCACGATTGAAATAGACCCAGCCGAGACTGTCACGAATAAAGCCGTCGGCCGGCCTTAATGCCACAGCCTTTTTTATATATTCAAGGGCCCTGTCAAGATTAATTCCCTTGTCGGCCCATGTATATCCCACGTAATTCAAAGCAAACGGATCTTCCGGAGCAAGAGCCAGCGCCTTTTCCATGTTTTCCATTGCACCGTCCATGTCGCCTGTTCGATCCAGTAACATCCCGTACTCAAAAAACACCTTCGGATTGTCAGGAAATTTCACCATAGCCTGTTCGAACAGATCCTTGACCGATTCCAGCTTTCCCTGTTTTTCGTAAAGCGAAGCCAAGGCTACATAGAAACTCAACTCCGGAACATCTTCATTTTCAATGTTCTCCTCAAGAAGCCCTTCTGCGCCTGCAAAATCATCCTCATCCTGCATTATCCTGGCGCGTAACAACACAGAGTCTTCGTACATTTCCCCGGATGCCTTTATTTCCTTAAGCAGTTTCTTCGCCTCGCCTCTGTTATCATTTTCGTAATGGGCAAGAGCGAGCAAATAGCGAGCCGTCTCCAGTTCCGGGTCATCCTCAACCATTCGAGAAAAGAGTTCAACGGCCTCGTCAAACCTCATGGTTTCCAGGTATATTCGGCCGATGGTGAAATCAACCTTCTCGACCTCTTTAGTATATTCTCGAAGTTCCTTAAGTTCCAGAAGAGCGCGATCCGGTTCGTCCATCTTAAGAAAAATACTGATGAGACGCCGTCTTGCCCTCTCGTTACTCTGATCATTATCTAATAAATGTTGATAAAGTTCCATGGCCTCATCGTAACGCTTCAGGAACTCCAGGACCGCAGCCAATCGCAATCCGGCCCGCTTGTTGTCCTCATCGTCTTCAAGTATGCGACGATACATGTTTATTGCCTCTTCGTGACGTTCCAGATGTTCGAGGAGTTCACCAGTCTCAAGAGCCAACGAGACCGACCAGTTGAGGGCAAGGGCCTCTTTCATTGCCTTAAGGGCCTTGTCAAAATAACGCAGTTCCCTGTAAAGAATGGACAGGTAATGATACCCAAGAAAAGGGTCTGTGTCGGACTTGATCAGCTTTTTGAGAACCTTTTCAGCCTCCCCGTACTCCCCCTTCTGAATATGCAGCGAACTGAGCAGCAACAAGGCGCTTAGATTGTAGGATTCAATATCAAGGATACTCTTTGAAATCTCGACCGCGGCCTCGGTTTCCCCGGCCGCGGAATAAAGTTTGGCAAGCAGAATTCTGGCCCTGACATCATTGGGATCTAAGGAGACGATTTCCCTGACCCATTTCATTGCCTGCTGCTTCCTGTCGGTCTTGATCAGAAGCATTACCAGGTTCCACATCACATGTTTGGCTGTACTGTCACAGACCAGCGCCTTTTCGTACGCCTCCACGGCCTCATCATAGCGACGTTCATGCTCTGCCGAAGTACCCCACAAATAATACAAATAGGAACAGTCCGTATCAACGGACTCGTCGCTACTATTGGAATAATCCTCGGATCGTTGTTCCCGGCTCGTATGGAATCCGCCTGTACAGGCTGCACATAACCATAACATACAAAATCCCAACCAGATCATTCGATTCATTAATACACCGCTCAGGGGTTCAAGGGTTCAGAGGTTCAGGGGAGCAAGGGTGTCAGAGGTTCAGATGAACCCGTACTACGATTTATTCAATCCCCTGACAGTCAGACCGAGGGCCACCAGGGGAGCAATAAACAGTGTGCCGAAAAACAGACTTTGCTTCTGAAACCATGGGTCACTCAGTAGTTTAACGATTTCTCCCGGAACTGTGGCAGTCAGAAAACGGTTCAAAACAAAAAACAGCGTAATCCCGATGAGACCAAGAACTACTTCGGTAATGATCAATTTACTCACAAAAATCCTGGCGCCCTTCAGAAACATCAGCACCCGGGCCATCCGGAAATATATTGGCTTGATTTCATCAAGTTCATGTATTGCAACGTCGAGCAAACCTTCGGCCCGTTCACAAGACTCCGGTTTGTTGGTTCCCACCAGGTCCCTGGCATGAGTTAGTTTCTTCCTGGCGCCTATCAGGCCGTTTATAAACGGCTTGAACATGGATTTGAAGGGATAAGCTTTCCAATAATTGTCATACTTAACCCATCTGGAGATTACGCTGTCGACCTTTTCCTTCAGTTCTTGAATCTTCTCATTCATGATCCGTTGGCACGCGAATGTCAGTGCCTTGGATTTTTCAGCTACATCGTGAATATCGTAATAACTTTTGCGGTCGTATTGTTTCACCAGATTTGCAAGCGTCTGGAAATTCGCCTGCACGGACCGGTCGGTTTTACCGACCCATAATTTCAATTCATCACAGGCTGACCGAGCTATGGCCAAATTTTCGCCGGCATTGCCCTTGAGTCCATCAAACCTGGCGGACAACATATCCTCGGTCATCCCATGAATCTGCATCAGCATGGGGTCCATGAGTGCGATCATGAAATACTCTCTGTTATCCAGGGTCAGTGATTGTAGCGAATTAAACATATTTTCGCCATGACCTTCTTTCACGTTTATCTGAATTTTTCTGTAATTGGCTTCAAAACATCCGGGATGCTTATTCAGTATCTCCCCAACCGATTCAGACCCTCTCCAGAGACTGCCTGAAAGATCGTAAAACCGTGAGAGCAGCAGATTGATATAGGTCTGCTTTTGATCCGAGTCAGCCATATTCTTGGCCTTTTCCAGAAAATTCTGAAAATCCCGCTCACGTCCCAGTTCCAGAGATGAAAAAGCCTGACCTATAGCTGCATAAAACTTTTTTCCTCCATTCTTGTTTAACTCCTTTTTGAAAAATTTCTCCGCCTGAACATACTGCCCCACCCGAAGACAATCCAGGCCCATGTGAAGAGTTCGGCTGTCAATGTTCATCTTATCAGTCCTGAAGACGGCATCCCATCCGGAATATGTGGTAAAGGCCATATGCCACAGAAAACGCGGCTGATAAATTCTGAACAGATCAAAATAGGCAATAAACACCTGAAGAGCCGGGTCCTTGCGGATCTGAGAAGGGCTTACACCAGAGGAAAGTATCTTCCGAATCCTCGCCGGATCGGAAAAAATCTGTCTGAATACGCGTGTCAGAGTATCGAAAGGCAGGTAACCCGCATCGTCCAGTCCGTTCATCTCCATTGTGAGAAATTTGCCGGGGCATGACTGCGGCTCATGATTGGTCATCCCGCAATAGAAACATTCCGCTTTTCCGCCCCGTAAAACAAGGTCTCGGCACGGAAACAGATTTTCCCTTCTAATGGAAGACTTGTCTTTGATTTCAAGCCTGAAAAAACCCTCCCCTTCGCTTTCAAAAAAATGGGGAGGAAGCTTTTTTTCGGCCATGAGCTGATCCCAGCGATTTTTTAACGGCCGGGATACATAAGGGAACTCCATCTGAAGCATGTCCCAGATATCGGACGAAATTTCACGTATTCTTGAAGAAATCTCCCCCGGTTCTTCCAAATGGAAAATTATCTGGATGGGAACAGGCCCTAAGGATTCTTTCCAATTTAATTCACTTTTGATTTTTTCAAGACTTTCGAAAAGAGAAGAAAACGCGTTATAAGGGTGGGTGTAAGTAAAAAGAAGCAGTTCATCACTGCTCTCTTTGTCCTCGGCCCCCGTATGTTGAAGGTAAGTGCGAAGTCCATAAAGGAACTTCAACCAGCTATCCCCGATCAAACGTTTCCCTTTATGTGAAAGGGCGCGCACTGCCACGAGTATGGACAGATTTTTTGCCATTTATCCTGAATCACTTGATGTAAAATAAATCAAAATTCAATCACATGACCTTATCAAGGATATCTTTAGCCATCTCGTTTTTTGGATCGATCCTGACGACCTTTGCCGCCCACTTGTCCGCCCTCAGGGGAATTCCCATATCAAGATAGGCCCTTGCCAGATACAGCATCAATTCGATATCCTCTTCATTTTTCTCCGCCGCCTTTTCTAGAATTGTGGCAGCTTCGCTGACATTGCGCTCACAGTACAATGAAATACCGAGAAGCCTGTTTAAATAGAAACGATCGGGATCCTGCTTCAGGATTTCACGATACACTCGCACTGCCAGAGCATATAACCCGTTTTTCATGCATATCTCGGCAATGTCCTCCTTGAGGTCAAAATCATCAGTTAGGTTGCGAATAACCAATTTCAAGATCTTTTCCGCCTCAACCTTCCTGTTCTTATCAAGCAGGAGCCGCGCGAATTTTATTGCGCGGTCGGAATTTCTAGGACTGATTTCCATTGCCCTTGTGTAATTTTCCATCGCATCATCGATTTTTCCTAATTTGCAGTATATCTGCCCCATATGATGGAAAGAGGTCACATCGATCCTATTGATGCTCACGGCCTTTTGAAACGCTGCCAGCGCCTTGCTGTAATCACCGCTTTTCAGAAAAATTCGGCCAAGTTCCCGATAGGGGCGTGACGATCTCGGATTTGCGGTAATTGCATGAGTCAATTCCACGGCTGCCTTGCCAAAATCTCCTGCCTCCAAAAGATCTCTAGCTGTTTTAATGTGTATGGCAAAAGGACTGGGATTGCTCGCCACGGCCAGCAGTTCCTTGATCTTCTGTTCAAGAGATCCGGTGACAAAAGGCTTGGTAAGATATCCGTCCACCTCGTGTTCAGCAGCCTCGGCAACCACTTCGATATTCGCATTTGCAGTGACCATCAGAAACGGGATGTCCCGCCACTTTTTGCTGCCGCGCAACTTATTCAGTAACTCCGTACCGCTCATCACCGGCATATTGTAATCGGAAATTATGAAATCGATCGGATACTTTCCTTTCTCGATAAAATGCCATGCCTCCCGCCCATTGACGGCCTCATAGTGGTTTCTCCCATAATTTATCAGTTTCAGCATAGCACGGATGGAACGGCGCATATTGTCCATATCATCCACGATAAGAAAATTCATTTTACCAGGATCTTTCATCGAACTCGTTCGCCCCTGTTTGAAACCTGCCTGTGCAATTGAACCCCAAAATTTTAAACATTTTTTGGTTAGGAATTACGAATGTTATAAAAACAATTCGTAATTCGTAATTATTTAAAACCCCCACACTACAAAGGGAGTGAAAAGTGGAAGCGGCTCCCCTCTTCCACACCGCTTTCGACCCCGATTTTCCCATTATGGACCTCAACGGCCAATTTACAGAAATGAAGTCCAAGACCGGTGCCTACCAGGGAATCCTGTTTGCTTGATATTCTGGCATATTTTTCAAATATCCTTTCCTGCTCAAAATCCGGTATTCCAGGCCCCTGGTCCTTGACGAAAAACTCAAGCCTCTTCCTCCCGGGCACTTTCCGGCATCCGACAATAATTGTTGTTCCGATTGAAGAATGTCCAAGGCCGTTTGTCACCAAATTCTGAAGCACCCGCAAAATGAGGGTCCTGTCCAGTCTTATATCCGGCAATTCGTCTTCCGACGGCAAATCCGAAATCAGTTGCACGTCCCTGATTTTTGCCAGCCCCTTGACACTACTTATGCTTTCCTCAAGCAGTGACCTCGGGTTGACGTCTTCTTTGAGCAGTATCATCTTGCCATCGCTGATTCTGTCAACGTCCACAAGGTTTGAAACCATGCGCACAGCACGATCGCACCCGATCTGGCCGGACTCTAAAAATTCTCTGTTTTCATCAGAGATCGAGTATGACAGGATGTCCAGATTCGCCACAACTTCGGACAACGGCGCCTTTAGATCGTGAACCAACATTCGCGTAAGTTCCGCGCGGAGCATCTCCTGACGCCTGAGTTCCTTGTTTCGTTCCTTTAAAATACTCTTCTGCTTTTTCAGCTCGCGATTCATGTTCTGCTGGAGCAACAACGACAAAATCAGACTGCTGAACTCAAGGAGATAAGCGATGTCTTCTTTAAGCAGGTCCTTGCTTCCGGATTTGTCCGTAATATTGAACACGCCGGCAACGCGATTTTTATGCAGAATAGGCACTGACAGCAATGACAAGGTCTTGTACGCCTCCCCTTCCCGTTTCTCGAAACGGTCATCTTTGGAAATGTCCTGAATAAAGACAGGTGCGCCCGATTTGACGACCCATGACGCAATACAGTTCTCTTCAATGGATTGTTTCATCCCGATGATCTCGGGTCTGCTTGCAACTCGTACAACAAGCCATTTTCGTTTTTCGAGCACCATGATGGATCCCTGCTCAACATTGAGATAATCAAGGACTATCTTGAGCACTTTGTCCAGTCGCCTGCCATAACCCTGCTTGGCATTAATAAGCCGGACAATCCGGATCACACTCGTTAAGAGTTGAAAAACCATATCCGGGTCCGCCTTCAAATCTTTCAACTCCGTGATATCATAGTCTTTCATCGTAAACGTTCACCAAGGGTAAAAATAGGTTGAAAACACTCTGCCATTTTGCATAAAAGTAATTGTTAACAGTATATATTATTTTAATCCTCAATGTTCATTATTTTTTAATGATTGAAAATGCGTAGCGCCTGATGAGTTACTTGAAGATAAAGATGCAAACGAAAAAATTACATTCTTCCCGGATAATTGAATGGGATACCCGTATTGGTCAAATGTCTTCCTCCTGAAAGGCTCGAATGTCCCATGCCTCGGAGCGATTGTTGTTCTCAGAGTTGACGGCTATCCGGAATTCAAAGATGTTCATAGGATTGACAAAGGCATGAGGATCAAAATCAGTAGATGATTTTGTGCAATGGAAAAAGACGGTATCGCTCGTGAGGCCGGCGGAAGATAGAGAGTAGTACCGCATGAAACCAAATCCCCTGACGGTGTTATAATTTATAACGGTCCCTCTTTTCCATTCATTATCGCCGTCAGTTGACCCGTTGATCGGAAGAAGGCCTGGGAGTAGAAAACCGGACAAAAAGGAATCCGCTGTTTCCCTCAGTTCATTGCTCACGTTTCTAAAGCCGATGACCTCGACCCGGCACCCCTTGTTCTGCAACGCAAGAATAAGACGGACAAAATCACCGTCGCCGGTCAGGAGGATAATTCGATCCAGGTTTCGGGACTGCAGCAGAGCATCAATTGCCAGATCCATGTCCGCATTGGCCTTGGTCGTGACTACACCGTCGTCATCCACGTACCGTTTCACATATTTTTTAATGAGCTTGAATCCACACTCCCTGAGTATGGCGTAATAACGGAAGAGTTTCTGGCGGTATTCAGGATCTTCACCTATGCGCTTTCTATCCTCCGCCAGATAAGAATTCGCCCTGAGCATCACGGAATTCCCCGCATTGGCCAAATCAACGAGGACATTATAGCGCATCCCGTAGCCGCCGCTCAGCCTGATATTTTCAGCGTCAATGTAGATACCGGTTTTAAGCATTTTTCACTTCCATAAAAAAAAGTCACTCCCATTCGTAAATATTCGGCTTGATGCCGGAAAATAGCTGGAACCACCAAAAAAGTAAATATTCGGCAGCGCTTCCCTGTGGAGTGCTGCCGAATATTTACTCCCATTCAATCGTGCCGGGAGGCTTGGAAGAGATATCAAATACGACCCTGTTTACGCCCCTCACTTCATTGATGATCCGGTTTGAAATGAGACCAAGCAGATCATACGGCAACCGGGTCCAGTCAGCGGTCATTGCATCCACACTATCCACAACGCGAAGAGCTATCACGTGCTCATAGGTCCGTTCATCACCCATGACGCCGACCGTCCGGATCGGCAGCAATACGGCAAATGACTGCCATACCTTCCTGTAAAATCCGGACCGTTTCATTTCCTCAAGAACGATCACATCAGCCTTACGAAGGATATCCAGACGCTCAGAGGTTATGTTTCCCAGAATTCTGATACCCAGTCCCGGGCCGGGAAAAGGTTGTCTGTAAATGGCCTCCTCAGGGAGGCCGAGTTCAAGTCCCACCTGCCGCACCTCATCCTTGAAAAGCTCTCTGAGCGGTTCAACCAATTTCAATTTCATGACATCAGGCAGACCACCCACATTGTGATGCGACTTGATCACGGCTGACGGGCCCCTGACAGAGATGCTTTCAATTACATCCGGATAAAGAGTTCCCTGAGCAAGAAACTTGATATCACCCAATTTTCTTGCCTCCTCTTCGAAAATTTTTATAAAACCAAGGCCGATTCGTTTCCTCTTTTCCTCCGGATCTACTATATCTATAAGTGCATTTAAAAAAAAACTTTCAGCATCCACGTGCACGACCTTCAGGCCGCTCTTTTCCCGGAAAAACCGCTGTACACTTTCTGTCTCCCCGGTCCTGAGAAGTCCGTTATTTACAAATATGCACACTAACTGGTCACCGACGGCCTTGTGAATAAGCGCCGCTGTTACGGAAGAATCCACCCCGCCGCTCAACCCGCAAATAACCATTTCATCGCCGACCTGCTCCCTTATCGCCGCCACAGTGGACTTTACAAAGGAATGCATGGTCCATTCCGGCGAGCAACCGCACAAGCCGAAAATAAAATTGCGAAGCACGTCAATGCCTATAAGTGTATGTGTGACCTCCGGATGAAACTGAACGCCCATAAATAATTTTTCATTGTGCCTGAATGCGGCTTTCGGGGAATGCTCACTCTTTGCAGAGACCTCAAAACCAGGCGGAAGTTTTTCTATGCGGTCTCCATGGCTCATCCAGACCTGGTATTCCGCAATCCCGATTTTCATTCCGGCAAATAACCCTTCCGTATTCAGTACCTCCAGATTCGCCTTTCCGAATTCCCGTTTATCTGCCTTTTGAACCCTGCCGCCAAGCTGCATGGTCATAAGCTGGGCGCCATAGCAGATGCCCAGTACCGGTATTTCCAACTCAAAAATCGCAGGATCACTTTTCGGCGCGTCACTGTCATACACGCTGGACGGACTGCCGGAGAGGATAATGCCTTTAGGCGCCCCGGCCTTGATTTCGTCAACATCCACATTAAAAGGAAGAATCTCGCAGTAAACCTTCTGCTCCCGCACCTTGCGCGCGATGAGTTGGGTCGTCTGGGAGCCGAAATCAAGAATCAATATCTTTTCATCATGAATATCTGTTGTCATGGTTTTCCGAAACCTATCCTAAACGATAATTAGGGGCTTCTTTTGTAATTATTACATCGTGAACATGACTTTCCTTGAGTCCTGCGGAAGAAATCCGGACAAATCCGGCCTTCTTCCGCAACTCCTCGATATTCCTGGCTCCCACGTAGCCCATGCCTGAACGGAGCCCGCCGATAAGCTGATATATCATGGAGGAAAGCGAACCCCGGTAAGGCACCCTGCCTTCAATTCCTTCCGGAACAAGCTTGGAAAGCTCGTCGATTTCGTCTTGAAAATAACGGTCACTGCTTCCTTTTTTCATCGCGCCCAAAGAACCCATTCCACGATATCCCTTATAGGTCCTGCCTTGATAAAGAAAAGTCTCGCCCGGTGTTTCATCCGTGCCTGCAAACAGGCTGCCCACCATTACCGAGTGGGCTCCTATACCGATGGCCTTTGTAATATCCCCTGAAAACTTGATGCCGCCATCCGCGATTATCGGCACATCATATTTTTTTGCAGCAACCTCAGCACATTTCTGTATCGCCGTCATCTGAGGCACGCCGACACCGGCAACAATCCTGGTAGTGCAGATCGATCCAGGCCCGACGCCGACCTTTACACAATCAGCGCCTGCTTTGATCAATGCCTCGGTCCCCTCCGGCGTTGCCACATTGCCTGCAATAACAGGCAGATCAGGGAAGGCGCTCTTCACTTCCTGAAGCGCGGTGATCACATTTTTCGAATGCCCGTGGGCCGAGTCAAGGGCCACAACATCCACACCGATAGCCATAAGCCGTTCCACATGCGCCGGAGTATTAACATCCATGCCGACGGCGGCTCCCACCCGCAGCCGTCCCATGGAATCTTTGGCCGCATTGGGATATTTTCTGATTTTTTCAAGGTCCTTTATGGTTATCAATCCCTTTAGAGTCCCGTTGTCATCAACAACCAGAAGCTTCTCGATGCGGTGTTCATGAAGCAGGGCCTTGGACTCTTCAAGGGTTATGCCGATCCTGGCCGTAACCAGGTTGGAACTGGTCATCACATCCTGCACCTTAAGATTGATGTCGGTTACAAACCTTAAGTCACGATTGGTCACGATCCCGGCAAGTTTCTCGCCCTTTAGAACCGGAACTCCGGATATCCGGTAGTTTTGCATAATTGCTTTGACGTCTCCCACCGTCCGGCCCACTTCAACCGTCACAGGGTCAACAATCATCCCGGATTCTGATTTTTTTACTCTTTCGACCTCACGAACTTGCTCATCCACTGTCATATTCTTGTGAATGATTCCAATTCCGCCTTCTCTGGCCATTGTGATGGCTGTTCTGTGCTCGGTTACCGTGTCCATGGCCGAACTCACAAGTGGAATACTCATCTTAATTGTCTTTGTAAGACGTGTGGACACATCCACATCCGACGGCAGGATATCCGACGCCGCCGGAACCAGCAGGAGATCATCAAACGTATAAGCATATTTTATTTTTTCAAACGGCATCAACTTATCTCCTAATTCTTAAAAGCGCTGTAAACAATTCCTTCCAATAAACCGGCATCGCTCACCGTGATATGGTGAACATCGTTCATCTCAAGCAGGACCTTATAAATCATAGCACCGGCCAGTATGATATCTCCCCGTCCTTTATCAAGTCCAGGCAAAAAATTGCGCTCTCCGGGAGAAAGAAGTGAAATCTCATTTATAATACGCTCTAGACTTGATTCAGTCAATACGTGGCCCTGCACAAGGAAACCTTTATAAGTTTCAAGTCCAAGATCGAGGGCGGCCAGGGACGTGGCGGTTCCACCGGCGGCAACAATCTCGGGAAAGGCGGTCGACAAATCTCTTAAATGGTCTCGGTGCAACATCCGGCTTACAGGTGCAAGTGTTTTCCGGATGTAACCGGTCAGAGAATCAACTTCAGTGGAAGCAGGAAGCGGTTGGTAAAAAAAGGACTCGGTCAATCCAACAGCCCCTATGGGCAGGCTTCTGATATTTGGTTTTTTTTCACGATCTTGATAATAGATAAATTCCGTACTGCCTCCGCCCACATCGACCAGCAGCATGGGCTGGCCTTCTCTGTCAGTCATGCGGGAAAGAACCCCGGAAAGGCTCAACAGGGCCTCATCTTGGCCCCCGATCACCTCAATCTCAATTCCCAGAACCTGTACGGCCTTTTCCAGAAACTCGGAACTGTTATCGGCCGATCTGAGGGCTTCCGTGCCGCACGCCCGACCGGCATCAGGCTTGTGATTGTCCAGTATTTGCCGAAACGAGGCAAGGGTTTTTAATCCCCGATCCATGGATTCCCTGCTGATTCGGTTCTCCCTGACAAGTCCCCTCCCGAGTCCGATTGTCTTAATTTTTTTAACAAACGGCTCCATTCCGCCTTCTGATACTCGGGCGATAAGCATTCGGAAAGTATTGGCGCCTATATCAATGCCGGCAACAGTCATAGGAAGATTTGCCATTGCTTCCATTACAGGAATGAATTATAGTGGCCCGTTTGTCAAATGTAAACGATTATAGGGCAGTAAAAACCGCCGGATTGCAAACCGACAGTCTCTAACCTAAGGGTCTGGAAAGAAATAACTTGGATTTTCCGTTTCCGAACTGTATCACACCTTTAGCCGGTTTGACATCCCCGAAATCCTCACCGTAGCCCTGCTACGCTTGCGGTTTCGTGAATATCAAACCGACTAAATCCGCAACACATTTCGGATCGGAATTACCCATGAAACTCTGAACCCTGAACCTCTGAACCCCGAACCTTTGAACCTTTTTCAAAAGAGGCTCTATGCTGCTTTCCATCAATCCCGACAACCCACAACCACGTCTCATCAAACAGGTAATAAATCAACTCAAGCATGGCGCTGTCATCTGCTATCCCACTGATACCGTTTACGGGATCGGCTGCGATATATTCAATCCAAAGGCTGTGAAACGTGTATACCAAATAAAAAAAAGGCCCTCGAAAAAGCCCTTTAGTTTCATGTGCAGCAGTCTCAAAAACGTCAGTACATACTGTTATGTCTCAAACACAGCCTACCGATTGATAAAGAAACACCTGCCCGGTCCCTATACCTTTGTCATGCCCGCCTTCAAACTGGTTCCGAAAATCATGATTACAAAACAAAAAACAGTAGGCATCCGGGTCCCTGATTGCGCCATCTGCCGGGACCTTGTTGAGGAACTGGGAAACCCCATCCTCACTACCAGCGCTGTCCAGGTGGAGGATAACCCACCCATAACCGAAGCCTACGAAATTGAGGAGATGCTTGGAAAACAGGTGGACATCATAATCGACGGGGGACCAGTCTATCCATTTCCGTCCAGCGTTGTATCGCTGGTGAATGACACACCTATAATTCTGCGCGAGGGTAAAGGAGATATCAGCGGTTTTTAATGAAGTTTTTAGCTTTTAGCTTTTAGCCGTTAGCTATTACTAACCCAGATAAACTGGAGATTTTTAAAGGTCCTGGACTATTTTCAGTACCCCCTGAGGGGGTATAAGTGCCTTAAAACATGTGGAGCCGCAGGCGTCATAACTTCAAAGTTTTTCTGCCACTCATTTCAGTACCCCCTTGAGGTGGTACAAAAAACAATAAAAAAACACCACAAGCTAAAAGCTAACCGCTAATGGCTAACAGCTTTTTAAAAGCTGGAAATCTTATCAAACCTATGCTGAAGTACTTTTCGTTCAGGCACTAAGTAGTCACAATTTATTTCTTTTTATTGCTGATCAGAGGTTCTTTTAAAGACTTGCTCATTGTAAAATGCAGGGTCTTCCGGGGTGGAATATGCATGACGTCGCCTGTGCGCGGATTTTTCGTCTCCTTGGCCTTGCGGTTCCGGACGCTGAAGCTGCCGAACCCCCGTATTTCCACTCTCCGACCCTCTACTAATGCATCAGCAATTGTCTCAATCATAATGTCAATTGCCTGAGTGATATCTTTTTTCAGGTAGCCGTTCATATTCTCGGCCACCTTGCTGACTAGATCCCGTTTAAGCATAATAAACCCGTTTTTCCCCTAATTTTGTCCGTTTCGCAAAAAGCACTCAACCGACGCGTTATCCAATTGTACCACTCCCTACTGAATTCCGGTCCATTCATAAGAGAGAAAAGGAATATCCACCATGACCCTGTTCAATGAAGTTGCGTTTTGTTCTCCCACCAACAGCTTCAGCAGCGAAAAATCCTTGTTCTGAGGGTAAATCAACCGCGGCTTCTCATCCTCAATTCCAGCCAGTTTTGCGGCAAGCATCACTGCATCAATAAAATTCCCAAACTCATCTACAAGCCCCAGTGCCTTGGCCTGTTGCCCTGAAATGATCCGGCCGTCGGCAAGTCTTTTCACTTCCTCCACAGGAAGAGAACGATTTTCAGAAATCGCTGCCACAAATTGTTCGTGAACTTTGTCCACAAGCTCCTGAAGCATCCTACGTTCTTCCTCGGTCATAGGACGATGAGAAGAACCGACATCTTTCAGTTTTCCACTTTTAACAACCTGGTTCTTATAACCGATTTTCCCGAACAGCTCCCCAAGGTCGGCAAACTTGAAGATGACCGAAATGCTGCCTGTCAAAGTTCCCGGACTGGCAAGAATACGTTCGGCCCCGAGAGCCGCGTAGTAACCGCCGGAAGCAGCCAAGGATCCCATTGACGCTACAACCGGTTTTATCTTGTTCGCCCTCTTTAGCTCAGTAAATATCTCCTGAGATGCGCCGACAGCTCCTCCCGGACTATCCACTCGCAGCACGATTGCCTTAACGGCTGGATTATGCCGAAAATCGGAGATGGTTTCAATAATTTTTTCCGGGGATAAAATCAGCCCCTTGAGTTCTACAATTCCGATTCCGGTTTTTTTGCTGAATAGATGATCAGAAGCGGCCGGCCCGGACAATATGGAAAAGAAATAGGTTATTCCACCCAAAAAAAGAAGACACAGCCCTGCAAGGATAATAAGCCCGAGCAGGATGGGATGATCTCGACGAAATAACCTATTAGCCATATCCTAGCAATATTTATCTTCCGGCCGAACACTACGGCCCTTTATTCCCCGGTATCCTCAGGCTTAGTCTCTTCCTCCGGCTGTGACTCGGTTTCAGCAACCTCTGCTACAACCTCTGATTCAACCTCTGATTCAACCTCTGATTCAACCTCTGACTCAACCTCTGATTCAACCTTCGATTCAACCTCTGATTCAACCTCTGACTCAACCTCTGATTCAACCTTCGATTCAACCTCTGATTCAACCTCTGATTCAACCTCTGATTCCGATTTTGGCTCTGACTTTGCCTCAGCCTGTTTCAGAAGATCACCGATTGTTGAAGGTCCGCTGTTCGCCGCCTTCTTCTTGTAAT
>JAYEJK010000296.1:16966-32891 GCA_034660535.1 Thermodesulfobacteriota bacterium
GATTCAACCTCTGATTCAACCTCTGATTCAACCTCTGATTCCGATTTTGGCTCTGACTTTGCCTCAGCCTGTTTCAGAAGATCACCGATTGTTGAAGGTCCGCTGTTCGCCGCCTTCTTCTTGTAATCGGCCATGCTTCCTTCCTCTGTGACTTTAGTCAGGGCTTTGATGGAGAGTCCGATTTTCCTGTCCTTGGCAGACACATTGATAACCTTGGTCATGAGGGTATCGTCGACATTAAAAAGACCGACAGGCGTCTTGACTTTCTCTTTACTGATTTCCGACACATGAACCAGGCCTTCAATCCCCTCTTCCACCTCAACAAAAATACCAAAATCAGTCACATTTGTAATTTTGCCTTCCACAGCGGTGCCGGTAGGATACTTCTCGACAACAGCCTGCCATGGATCAGGTTCAAGCTGCTTGATTCCGAGAGAGAACCGTTCGTTTTCACGATCGATCTTTAAGACTACGGCCTGAATGGTCTGCCCCTTTGAATACTTCTCAGAGGGATGCTTGATCCGTTCCGTCCAGGAAAGATCGGAAACATGAATCAAGCCGTCTATTCCCTCTTCAATCCCGATGAATATACCAAAATCAGTGATGTTCTTTATTTTGCCCTCAATGATTGATCCAACAGGATAATTCTCGACAACGAGATCCCACGGGTTTGTCTGAAGCTGTTTCATCCCGAGAGAGATACGTTTCGCTTCAACATCAATATTAAGAACTTCAACTTCCACGTTTTCACCAACAGACACTATCTTGGAAGGATGCCTCATCTTCTTTGACCAGGACATCTCAGAGACATGGATGAGTCCCTCAACGCCCTGTTCAAGCTCGGCAAATACGCCATAGTCGGTGATGCTCACGACCTTCCCGGCTGTTTTGGAACCTATAGGGTAACGATCGGCGACTGTGGACCATGGATCCGGATTGAGCTGTTTGACTCCGAGAGAGACCTTGTCGGTTTCTTTGTCAAACTTGAGGATCTTGACCTCGGTTTCTTCACCAACCTTGAAAAGTTTAGATGGATGTGACACCCTCCCCCAGGAGAGATCAGTTATATGACACAAACCGTCCAGTCCACCCAGATCAATGAAAATGCCATAATCCGTGATATTGGTGATTGTACCTTTGACAACAGCGCCTTCCACAAGTGTGGATCGCATCTCTTCCCGCAGCCTGTTGCGCTCTTCTTCCAGAATCGAACGGCGGGAGATAACAACGTTATTCCGTTTTCGGTTATACTTCAGTATTTTAAAATCAAATGATTGGCTTATCAGATTGTCCAGGTCCTTAACCGGCCTGAGGTCGATCTGGGAGTATGGCAAAAAGGCCGGCACGCCGATGTCCACGGACAGGCCGCCTTTTACGCGGTTTTCTATCCGGCCGCGGATAGTTCCGTCTTCCTCCTGAATTTTGGCAATTTCTTCCCATACCTTGATGCCGATCGCCTTTTCTCTGGACAGACGCAATCCACCTTCCGCTTCCCGTTTCTCAACAAAAAGATCAAAGGTGTCGCCGACCTGGATTTCAAGTTTTTCCCCATCCGTTTTAAACTCGCGAAGCGGGATCATGCTTTCCGATTTGTCCCCGATGTCCATCAAGACCATTTCGTCGCTTACTCCAACAACTGTACCGACAACCACCTCGCCAACCTTTGCGACCTTTACCGTCTCATCAAAAAGCTCGGCAAAGCTCATCCCGACATCGTCGGATTCGGTAACGCTGCTGTTTATCTCTTCCATCTTTATTGTTTCGTTATTTCCCATTGAGACAAGTCCTCCTCCCTCTATATTAGATCGGGCCTATATACCAGAGACCACGTCCGAATACAACAATTTCTTTATACACAGCCGGCACATTTATTTTTTGGGGGGGGTAACAATTCAGAATTAGGAATTCGAAATTAGGAATTACTTGTTAAAAAGAATGGTTTATTCATAAAAAAACATAAAATCGAAAATTCATAATTCATAATTCATAATTTCTAATTATCAACATGCACCAAACGATTATATACCTTGGCAATCACATTTGCGGTCTTGCTTATGATTTGATCGGATTGATGAAGCGTGACTGAAAACCTGAGCCGGGCCGTGCCCTCGGGAACAGTGGGTGGTCTGACCGGTATAGCAAAGACACCTTTTTTTCTTAACTCACCGGCAAATTTTAGCGCGACCTTACTGTCACGCACAAGGAGAGGCACTATCTGGGAAGGACCGAAATCCTGATTTAATCCAGCCTGTTGTAAAGTCTGTTTAAAAAACGCGGTCTTTTTGTGAAGACTGCTTCGCATTTTCCGATCCTCCCTGACAATAGATATTGCCGCCAAAGAAGCCCCGATCACAGCCGGCGGCAAGGCTGTGGAATAAATAAATGTTCTGGCACGGTTTATAAGGTACCGCACCATTTCACCTGAAGCAGCGACATACGAACCGTAGCTTCCAAGCGCTTTTCCAAAGGTTCCCATGGAGATGTCAACATGATCGGCTACTCCATCTTCCTCGATCACTCCTCCGCCGCATTTGCCGAATATCCCGGTGGCATGAGCCTCATCAACCATTAATATAAATGAATAAGAGTCTTTTAAACCTGTCAGATCCTTTAAGGAACACCGATCACCGTCCATGCTGTAGATTGATTCCACCACAACTAGGGCTTGCTTAAAGTTTCCGCGATGTTTTTCAAGGCATTCCTCAAGGTGGTTCAGATCATTGTGGCGGAAACGGATGAGTCTGGCGCCTGACAGGAGGCACCCATCGTAGATGCTCGCGTGATTTAAGCGGTCTGAAAAGATCACATCACCTCTGCCCGCCAGGGCCGGGATGACTCCGGTATTGGCAAGATATCCGGCGCCGAAAAGAAGCGCGGCTTCTTTTCCCTTCAGCCCCGCCACCTCCGCCTCCAGGTGATGATGGATCTCAAGGTCTCCGCTCATGAGTCTGGCAGCCCCGGATCCTGCGCCGAATAAATCAAGAAACCGCCTGCTTTTCTCGATTACCGCCTGATGCTGAGTCAGAGCCAGATAATCGTTTGAGGAAAAATCAAGCAGCGGGGGGACGGATTCCGCCATCCCCGGCAGGCGGATACGGCCGCCCGGAAGTCTCCGAATCGGCAGCAATTCCCTTAAATTGCCTGCTGATTTCCGCTCATTCAGCCAGGAAGTCAGGCTGTCCATATCTCTTTCATGTCCCTGACAAAACCGAGATCATCTTCCGGAGGCCTGCCCTGGCGTGTGAGATATCCACCTATCATCAGACCATCCGCACCGCCCATGAAGGCCATTCCGAGAAAATCACCCAGCACGGCCTCCCTTCCGGCAGCCAACCGGATGGATCCTTTCTCAAGAATCAGCCGGAACAATGCAATGGCCCTTAGTATCTCGATCACCGCGGGCGGGCGGGCGTGCCTTAAAGGAGTCCCCGGCCCGGGAATCAGGATGTTGAGCGGCACAGAGTCCACTTTGTACTCCTTTAAGGTCATGGCCATGGAAACACGGTCATCCTCACTCTCACCGAGACCGAAAATCCCGCCTGCACAGACCTCAAGCCCGGCCTCCCGGGCTGCCGAAATTGTATCAATGCGGTCTGCAAAGGAATGAGTTGTCACAATTTTGGGAAAAAATTCCTTTGACGTCTCAATATTGTGATGATACCTTGATAGCCCGGCATTCTTTAACACTTCGAGATCCCGACGGTTCATAATACCCAGGGAGGCACACACCTTGATCCGCACATGGCTCCTGATCTCTGCAACGGCGTCCGCCACCGCGGCAACTTCCTCAGGGGTCGGGCCCCGGCCGCTGGTGACAATGGAAAAATGATGCGCCCCGGTCCGCTCTGCAAAACGGGCAGCCGCCACGATATCACCTACAGGTTTTAAGGGGTAACTCTTGATATTGCTCCCGTAATGAGAGGACTGAATGCAGAATCCGCAGTCTTCACTGCAGAGTCCGGATTTGGCATTAAAAATATTACACAGAGAAAACTTATCGCCCCGGCGCTTTAACTTCATTCGCAGGGCCTTATCCATCAGTTGCGCCAACGACAGCGCCCTGACAGTCTGAATATCGCTTTTAAAAGGATTTGATGTCTTCATTTTTTCTTAAACCCAAACACACCGCCTTTCGACTTTATGTCAAAGGCAGGCCCACGATTACCCCGCCCGGATGAATGTTTTGCCGGTTTCCGCTTTTGCCTTGAAAAAGCAGGCAACATCTGAGAACCGACCTTTTTACCTCCTTGTGATTCACAGCACAATCCGTAAAAAAGCAGCCCTTCCTGGAAATAGCTTTTCTTTTTAAACCAAGCCGGCCAGCTATGATCCTTTTCGTGCTGTTGAAAGGCGGGAAAGTTGGACAGAAGGGTTGTTATTCCCTCAATCATGGCCCTTTTGATATTCAAATGAGAAAATGCCGAACCAATATACGCCCGCAATTCTCTTGAAAATATAAATGCCTCCCTGCCCTTGCGTTTCACGGATGTCAGCCCCTTTTCCGCCTCTGCCCAGGGCATCAGGATCAGGGACATAATCATGTGATCCGGAATTTGCCGGGCCTGTGCGTGCAGGCGATCAATGACCCTGAATATGTCCAACAGTTGAGAAAGAGCGCCTTTTCCTCCTGCCTTGGATGATGCCTTTTCCAAGGATTTTTCATCATCTGAAATCAAATTTTTATAACAAGGGAAAATCACAAAAAATAAACCGCATTCTATTGCCAGGCCGGCCCATTTCTCAACCGCTCCACCTCGTAAATCTTTGAACAGTTCATCATAAATGCGGGACGGCGGACAGAGAGTAAGCTCTTTACAATGGTGTCTGACAGCATCCCAGGTATTTTTCTCAATGATAAAATTATTGCGGGCCGCGTGCCGAATTACGCGCATCATGCGAACCGGGTCACGTGTAATGCGGCGGTCCGGATCACCCACCATCCGGACGATGCCGTTTTTAATATCAGCCATCCCGCCTGCATAATCAATAATCGAAAATTTATCGATGTCACAAAAAAGCGCATTGATGGTCAGGTCACGTCGAAAGGCATCCTCTGAAGCGTTGCCGAATGTGTTGTTGCTCGGCAGCACCTTATCTAATCCCTTAAGGTCGTATTCGCCGGCACGCCTGAAGGTAGACACCTCGATAATCTTGTCGTCTTTAAAAAACACCTGAACAAGACGGAAACGTCTCCCAATGACCCTGCTGTTTCGAAACAGCTTGCGCACCTGTCCGGGCCGGGCTTCCGTGCTGATGTCAAAGTCCTTCGGTTTATTGCCCAGATAGAGATCACGTACGCAGCCCCCGACCAGATAGGAGATAAACCCGGCATCACGGAGTCGATTCAATACCGTAAGGGCGTCTCTATCTATGTTTTTCCTGGAAAGAGGGTGTTCCGAGCTTGGAACTATCAAGGGTGTTAACTTACCGTTTTCCGTCATTAGTTTCTTGTTCAGTCCCCTCAGTCCCCTTCAAATTTGTAACAAACGGCAACAACATCGCTTTTTTGCGAACCCGTAGTTTAACCCTTGAACCTTTGAACCCTGAACCTCTGAACCCCTAAAGAATGAAGCGGCTTAAATCTTCATCAGTTGAAATGTCTGAAAGTTGGGATTTGACGTATTCAGCCGTTACGACCATTTTCTTTTCATCCATGTCCGGAGCATCAAAAGAAAGCTCTTCCAGCACCCTTTCCATTACGGTATGCAGACGCCGCGCCCCGATATTCTCCGTGTTTCCGTTAACTTCAGCCGCAATAGCGGCAAGTTCCCAAATAGCATCTTCTTCAAAGGAAAGCTCGATCTCTTCTGTCTCCATTAGTGCAACATACTGTTTTATCAAGGCATTCTCAGGTTCCGTCAGTATTCTGAAAAATTCATCCTTGCCTAATGAGTCAAGTTCCACCCGAAGCGGAAACCGGCCCTGTAATTCCGGAATCAGATCAGATGGTTTCGCAACATGAAATGCTCCGCTCGCAATGAACAAAATGTGATCCGTCTTTACCATTCCATACCTGGTGGTCACGGTGGAGCCTTCAACAATAGGAAGCAGATCACGCTGAACTCCCTCCCTGGACACCTCTGCGGACTGGGAAGCTCCCTGCCTTGATGCAATCTTGTCGATCTCGTCGAGAAAGATGATTCCGGACTGCTCAGTGCGCTGAATCGCAAGCATTGTAACACTGTCCATGTCAATCAGTTTGCCTGCCTCTTCTTCTTTTAGTATTTTCAACGCCTCCCGGATGTTAAGCTTGCGCCGTTGGTTTTTTTTGGGAAACATCTTGCCAAAGGCGTCTTTCAGGTTGGAGCCCATCTCATCCATGCCGGCATTTGAAAAAACCTCTATCATGGGCATGGGCGCAGACTGTTCAACATCCATCTCAACCTGTTTGTCATCTAACTTGCCCTGTTTCAACATGTCCCGGAATTTCTCCCTGGTAGATACGGAACGTGTTATTTTTACCGGCGACGGTTCGACTGAATCAGCAGCATCCGACTGCTGCTGCGGTGGTGGCGGCGCCATGGAGGGTGACGGGGAAGGCGGGACCAAGAGATCAAGGACCCTCTCTTCCGCATGCTCGGCCGCCTTTTTTTCCACTTTTTTCCGCTCTTCCTCTCTGACCATATTGACCGCAAGATATGTCAGGTCGCGTATCATTGACTCGACATCGCGTCCCACATATCCCACTTCGGTGAACTTCGACGCCTCTATCTTGAGAAAAGGCGACTGCGCAAGATTGGCCAGCCGTCTTGCGATCTCGGTCTTTCCCACTCCCGTGGGACCGATCATGATGATATTCTTGGGCGCAATTTCGTCACGCAGAGGCGGTTCAACCTGCTGCCTCCGCCACCGGTTGCGCAACGCAACCGCCACAAACCGTTTTGCATCATCCTGTCCTATGATGAATTTGTCCAGCTCGGATACAATCTCTCTAGGAGTCAGGGAATCAATGGAATTCATAATTTTTCCAGTACAATGTTATCATTTGTATATACGCAAATGGATGCTGCGATCTCCATTGCTGAACGGCAAATCGTCTCTGCATCCAAATCGCTGTGTGAGACCAGAGCCTTGGCAGCTGCCTGGGCATACGGTCCGCCTGACCCGATGGCCAGAATTCCGTCGTCAGGCTCTATCACATCGCCGGTCCCGGTCAAAAGGAGCGAATGTTCACAATCCACAGCTATCAAAAAGGCTTCAAGCCTCCTCAAAATCTTGTCTGTACGCCAATCCTTGGCAAGGTTTACAGCGGATCTCATAAGATTGCCGTTATACTGCTCAAGCTTTTTTTCCAACAAGTCAAAAAGCGTAAAGGCATCAGCCGTAGCGCCTGCAAACCCGGCAATAACCTTGTCTTCGTAAAGCCGCCTGACCTTTCTGGCCTTGTGCTTCATAACCGTGTTTCCCAAGGAGACCTGTCCGTCCCCTGCAATCACTATATCACCCTTATGCCTGACGGATATTATTGTCGTTGATCTGATTTTCAAAACTTTAAAGTCCTCATTTATTAATAATTCTCATTTTCCCTTTCCGGCCATTGGATGGGCCTTATCATATACTTCCATCAGGTGGTCCATATTTAAATGGGTATATTTCTGGGTAGTGGACAGGCTCTCATGGCCAAGCAGTTCCTGTACCGACCGGAGATCCGCCCCCATCTCAAGTAAATGAGTTGCAAATGAATGGCGCAGGGCATGGGGTGTTACCCTTAAGGTTATTCCGGCCCTGTCGGAATACATTCCGACCAGACGTTCAACGCTGCGGGAGGTGAGCCGGCTGCCTCGCCCGTTTAAAAACAGGGCCTCTTTTTCCGCTCTTTTCCCCCGCTTTATTCGATTGAGCATAAGAGTCTCCCGCTGCGAAAAATACGCTGAAAGCGCTTCAACAGCGGGTCTGCCCATGGGCAGGAGTCGCTCCTTGTTTCCTTTGCCCGTAACCGTAACCATTCTTGAGTCAAAATCAAGGCGGTTCATGTTAAGAGAAACTAATTCCGACACCCGCATGCCTGTAGAGTAAAGAAGTTCCAGAACGGCCAGATCACGCTCTTTAAAAGTGTCATTGTCCCCAGGCGCCTCCATGAGGCTGAAGACCTCGTCCACTGAGAGAAAAACAGGCATGTACGCGTCCTGCCTGGGTGATGAAATCGAGACCACGGGATCTGAATCGATTACCTGCTCCCGAATCAGGAACCTGAAAAAGGTCCTGAGAGACGAAAGCTTCCTAGCCACTGATGAACTTTTATTTTTCCGGTTCAATGAAAAAACATAGGCCCTCACAATCCTGGAGTCGATGTCGGCTACCTTGTTTTTTTTATCGGCTAAATCGGAAAATTCCCTTAAATCCCTCAAATAGCTTGAAACCGTGTGGGGTGAATACCCCTTCTCCACACTCAGCCAGACGGAAAATCGCTTGATATGATCTGAAAGATCTGCTGTCATTTTAGCGCATTAGCGGTAAGATTCCGCGCAATTGCGGTAGAAAATTTTCTTTTGCCGTAATTACTGAGGTTGTCATGATGAGAAACTTAACACAGCAATATTTTTTTGGAAAGGCGTTGCTCATTTTCATCTATTCCTTTATTTTGTTTTGAAATTCTTGGATAGCAGCCCAGGTTAAATTAACGTACTAGTTTACCGCAGAGAGCGCAGAGTCCGCATAAAAACCATCCTTTTAACTGATTATCATCTCTATGTTCTCTGCGGTGAACGATTACAAATCAACAGCATAAAACGATCATGGCAAAAAAAACTTTTGAAAATGCGCTTGAGGAACTTGAAAAAACGGCCAGGAATCTTGAAACAGGCGATCTGACCCTGGAGATGTCCTTAAAAAAATTCGAAGAAGGTATAAAACTGGCCGAATTCTGCAACCGTCAACTTGATGATGCCCAGAAAAAGGTGGATATCCTCCTGAAAAAGGACAATAAAATCAAAAGCGTTCCGTTTGATACTAAGACAAAAGGAGTGGAAGACGAGTAAACGTTTACAGGACTGGGGTTTGGCAACCCTTTTTGCTCCGAATGGGTGTGAACGGGTACGAAGACGAAGCATAGTCAAGGTTCTTTCAGAAATCATGAAACTGAAAAAATATCTGGAAGAAAAACGGAAACAGGTTGAAAACAGTCTTAAAAGGTTCATGCTTGAACCTCACGGACTAATTTCCGCTCACATAGAGGCCATGCGATACAGCCTCTTTGCCGACGGCAAGCGTGTTCGGCCGATCCTCTGCATCGCCGCTATAGAGGCGCTGCGTAAAGACCCGAAACCGCTTCTGCCGATCGCCTGCGCCCTTGAATGTATTCACACATATTCTCTGATTCATGACGACCTGCCTGCAATGGATAATGACGATTACAGGCGGGGAAAACTCACGAACCACAAAGTCTTTGGCGAAGCAGAGGCAATCCTGGCAGGTGACGGTCTTTTGACCTTTGCATTTGAACTGATGACATCCCCGGACCTGTCCGACCACATACCCGACAGTGACCGGCTAAGACTTGTCAATCTCGTTGCCCGTGCAGCCGGACCAATTGGAATGGTCGGGGGACAGGCCATTGACCTGGCATCAGAAGGCAAAAAAATCCCTTTTGAGACCCTGCGCTTTCTCCACACCCATAAAACAGGGGCTTTGATTACGGTTTCAGTCCAGGCCGGGGCAATAATTGCCGGAGCAAGCCGGGATGAGTTTGAGGCATTTACGCAGTACGGAAAAAATCTGGGACTGGCCTTTCAAATAGTGGATGATCTGCTGAATGTAGAAGGATCCGCCGAAGAACTCGGCAAGGCAACCGGTTCGGACGCCGCTCGCGGAAAGGCCACCTATCCCGCATTTCTCGGAATAGAAGAGACAAAGACAAGGGCTTCCGATGCGATAAATTCCGCACTCCGGGCGTTGGCGCTATTCGACGCCCATGCCGACCCTTTGCGTGAACTCGCCCGATACATTTTGACAAGAAAAAAATAGCAGGGGCAAAACCCTTATCGTATTCCAGTTTCGGATATTTCGGATATTATCGGAGCATAGCCGCTAAAAAGCGGTTACACCCTTTTAAAACAGGTCCATATGTTAATGCCAACATCTAATCCACTGCTTAACAATATTCAATCGCCGGCCGACCTGCGCATGCTGCCCGAGAGACTCTTGCCGGCCCTGGCTGATGAAATCCGTCATGTAATTATTGAAACCGTTTCAAAAACAGGCGGCCACCTTGCCCCCAACCTTGGTGTTGTCGAACTGACTCTGGCCTTGCATTACGTATTCAACACCCCGGATGACAAACTGGTCTGGGATGTGGGACACCAGTGTTACACTCACAAACTGATCACGGGCCGCAGAGATTCTTTTCAGACACTGCGCCAATACAAGGGAATAAGCGGCTTTCCCAAGAGAGACGAGAGCCCTTACGACACCTTTGACACTGGCCACAGCAGCACTTCGATTTCCGCCGGCCTGGGCATTACCTGTGCAAAACATCTTAAAAACGACGACAACAAGGTGATCGCCGTCATCGGCGACGGCTCCATGACGGCCGGCATGGCCTTTGAGGCCCTGAACCAGGCAGGCCATCTGAACAGGGACCTCGTCGTAATCCTCAATGACAATGAAATGTCCATATCTCCCAATGTCGGCGCGATTTCCAGTTTTTTCAGCCGCAAAATGACAAGCAAGGCCGTGGAACGGTTCAAGCAGGAAACGCAACATTTCTTAAAATCTTTTTCCAATGTGGGTGAAAACATCCTGCAGGTTTTAAAAAAAAGTGAGGAGAGCCTCAAGGCTTTCCTCACGCCCGGAACACTTTTTGAAGCGCTCAAATTCCACTACGTGGGGCCTATACCGGGCCACGAGATCAACACCCTGATCGAGACACTCAAAAACGTAAAAGAGTTCAGGCACGGCCCGGTACTCGTACATGTCCTTACCACAAAGGGAAAGGGCTATGAGCCTGCTGAAACTAATCCCGGCGATTATCACGGAGTCGGCCCTTTTGAGATCAGCACCGGCGCCCCGGTCCGGTCCGCGCCGGGCCCTGTTTCCTACACCAAAACGTTCAGTGAGACCATAGTGAAAATTGCCGAGCAGAATCCCAGGGTTGTGGCTATCACCGCAGCCATGCCTGCCGGAACCGGGCTGGTAAAATTTTCAAAACAATTTCCTGACCGCTTTTTCGACGTCGGGATTGCGGAACAGCACGCTGTAACCTTTGCCGCCGGTCTTGCCGGCGAAGGAATGCTCCCGGTTGTTACTATTTATTCCACATTTTTTCAACGCGCACTGGATCAAATCATCCACGATGTCTGTCTGCCCAACCTGCCGGTCACACTGGCAATTGATCGGGGAGGAGTGGTCGGCGACGACGGACCCACCCACCATGGCGTCTTTGACCTCGCATTTCTGCGTTTTATCCCGAACATGGTCATCATGGCGCCAAAGGATGAGAATGAACTGCAACACATGCTGCTGACCGCCATCATGCATCCAGGCCCTGCAGCCGTCAGATACCCGCGCGGGGAAGGCGAAGGCGTGGAATTCTCATCAACCCTTACAAAACTTCCCATAGGCAAGGGCGAGTTGTTAAGACAAGGCGGCGACATACTACTCCTGCCAGTAGGCAACAGAGTCTATCCTGCACTGGAAGCGGCTGAGGGGCTCTTACGGCTTGGAGTCGACGCGGCTGTAATCAACCCCCGTTTTGTCAACCCTTTAGACAGCGAACTTATCACCGAATGGGCGAAAAAAACCGGAAAAGTGGTCACAGTTGAGGACAATGCCCGGCAAGGCGGATTCGGCGGAGCAGTGCTCGAACTCCTGTCCAGGCACGGCCTCCACTCCATTCGAACACGTGTGCTCGGTTTTCCGGATCGTTTCATGGAACACGGACCCCAGAGCATCCTGTGGAAAAACGGCAAAATTGACACTCCGGCCATCACCAGCGCTGCGCTCGATCTAATGGAGACGGGGAAAAATAGTTAGTGATTCACGGTTCAACGGTTAAAAAAAGGTTGCCGCTTTGCCCCATGGTTTAATTAAAATATAAAGCAGTTAACCGTGAACCGTGAACCGTGAACTGTGAACCTGTAAGTTACTATCCATGAACATATCCAAGGGGGCACAAAAAAAGTCTGTCCGTCCGCATATCTGGTGTTTCACCACCTATTTCACCGAAGGATTCCCTTACACAATAATCCGGACCTTATCTTCAGTTTTTTTTCGCGACCGTGGAATGAGTCTTGAGGCTATCGGCCTCACTTCGCTTTTTGGGCTGCCCTGGATCCTTAAATTTCTCTGGAGCCCGCAGGTCGATGAATTCGGCACCAAGAGGAAATGGCTCCTCATCACCCAGGCACTCCTGGCAGGGCTCATCCTTCTCACTGCATTTTTTACCCTTCACTCACAGGCCGTTCAGGCCATAGCAGTGCTTTTCTTTTTTGCGGCCTTTGTGGCGGCCACCCACGATATTGCAATCGACGGCTATTACATGGAGGCCCTGGACAAAGACGGACAGGCAAAATTCGTGGGCTACAGGGTCATGGCCTACCGGATCGCGATGATGACCGGTACAGGTGTCATTGTTACAATCGGCACTTTAACAAGCTGGTTCTGGGCATTTTTTGCAAGCGGCGTCATAATGACCCTTTTCTGGTTCTTCCATTTCAGCCGACTGCCGTGGCCTGAAACCGAAAAAAGGCATTTCTCCAGCCTGATCCGATCACTTGTCTCGTCGCGATTCGTGCTCGGCGCCTTGATCATGGGCGCAATAATTACCGCACTCCGCTACTTTCTTGCTTCCGGCCAATACAGGGCAATGCGGGAGATCTTTCCGATATTTAACAAAATCTCCTTTTCAGGCTGGATCGGGATAATGCTGTTTTTATCCCTGATCCTGGTTTTGCTGCTCAGGAAACAGATCTGGGCATGGATACTTAGAACCCCTGACTCCTTTTACGCCAAGGCATTTCTGACATTCATGGACCGGGAAAAAATCGGAACGGTGCTCGCCTTTATTATCCTCATACGAACCGGTGAATTCATGCTAAGTTCAATGGCATCCCCATTCATGGTCGATCTGGGGATCAAGGTTCACTACGGCTGGATCTCAGGGGGAATCGGGTTGCCCTGTTCCATCGCAGGCGCCATGCTGGGCGGCTGGATGATCGCCCGCTACACCTTACGGAAAATGATCTGGCCTTTTCTTCTGGCACAGAATCTCACCAATCTCATCTACATGTTCCTGGCGCTTGCGCTTTCCGATCAGGTTTTGATGAATACCGGAGCGGCCGACCCGGCTTCCATTGGAATAACAAACCTGGCCGCAGTGGCGGGCGTGCATGGTTTCGACCAGTTTGCAGGGGGATTAGGAACCGCGGTCCTTATGACCTATTTAATGAAAATATGCCTGCCCGAATACAAGGCAGCCCATTACGCAATCGGAACAGCGCTCATGTCGGTCAGCGGACTATATGCCGGGGTCATAAGCGGTTTCATGGCATCCTGGCTTGGATACGGCTATTTTTTCGGAATCAGTTTCCTGATGTCTATCCCGGGAATGATCTTAATTTTTTTCGTACCCCTGTTTGAGTCGGACGACCGGTAATACGTTTACCAAATTAAGGGCTCACTCAAAAATCAAGTTAGATAAAATATCCCCTCGGCATAGCAGCGAACCTTGCCTCAAATGTCATAACAGGTGAATCTTTAAATGTCGGCAGTGCATCAATTGAAGCAGAATTTATTGACTCTTTGAGCAATGAAGTGCTTGCCGGTGTGATTGACCGCAAGGTTGGTTCTACCTATGACACAGCATCTGTTAAGGGCAGATGGGGCACTCCCGAAAAGCCTTCAAGTAGTGGGCCGAGATGCTCCGCAAATGGCTCGATAAGGTTCATGGAAAATAGGATGTCCTGAAAAGAGTATTTTGTCATAAAAGGGTGATCAAGCGAAGACCACCCTTTTATGGTTAATCCGATTTGTCAGAGAGCAGTCCACCGAGTGCAACCGAAATCTCACTACTGAGACGCTCCAGGGCTCGACTCTCCCCGGCAACGAGTGCCGTGTAGGTTCGATCACTCGTACTTTCCCTGATTTGTGATGTTTTCACTATATGTATTTTTTTCCCATTATCGCTAAATATTGCCCAACGCGTTTTCAAGAAAACATCTCCTCCCAGGCTGCCTTCGAGTCGAAGCACATTTACTTCAATCTGATAGTCAATAAGGGATGACCGCCTCCAGGGATAAATGACTATACGGTCTATTCCCAACAGAGTCGCAATGTTCTCTGCAAGAACACGGCTGACATCTTCTGAAAGTGAACCAGCCCACCTGTCAAACTCAGCAAGATGCAGCTCGTTTTCGCTCGTGCGCGTGATTATCTGGGGACGTTCTAAATACTCGGGCAGTTTCACAGGCCCAACACCGATAGCAATATTTTCAGCAATGCGTGCTTTCTCAGTTCCTGAACCGGAATCAGCCAGTGATGTAAGGAGATAAAATTTTGAAGGTTGTGAGGTACCGGTGCATCCCACTATGGTCATGAGAAAAAAAACTGCTATAACAACTCTTGCATGTATCATCTTCATTTTATTCTCCTCCGATGTAACCAAGCACGGGGTCTATGCACCCGAAAAACGGTTATCCCCTTACCCTCCGGTTAATCCTTTCCCTTTAGCAACGCCTCGGGGTGACGTCCGAGATAATCAGCCAGAACCTTCAAAGACCGGGCTGTAGCCGAAAGGCTCTCAAGGGTTTCCATAAGCTCCTCTCTGAGTGGTGAATTTTCAAAAATGGCAATCTGAGCTGCTTGTAATGTTTGTTCTGTTTGTGAAAAGGCATCACGGCCCACTTGAACCGCCTCATCAATATTTGAGATCAAGGGTGTTACCTGGCTGTCGATATTCTGTAACACTTTCCGGAGGCCCAATACGGTGGCGTTCATGTTGTCAATAGTGTCTCCCAGCCCCGGTGTTATCTGGTTGTCGATATCCTGTACCAGATTTTGGACATTTTTTATGGCACTATTCAAATTTGGCATAATATCTGCTGTATCCGGGGAATTTACTAGATTCTTTAAGCTTTTAAGCAGTTCCGTCGCATTATTCAGGAGATCATGAACAGGAAGTTTCTGGATTTCATGAATAATTTTCGTGGCAGTATCTGCAACCTCCTGAAAACTGGTTGGTATTGTTGGAATTTCCGAAATGCCTTTTTCATGACCAAGAAGGATGGCAGGTTTATCAGGAAAAAAGTCAACAGCAACAAAGAGTTTTCCTGTTAAGATGCTCTGTATCTGCAGTTGCGCCCTTAGACCTTTTTTGATCAATGTTTCCATGGGTGGTGTACTTCCGGCGCCTTTTTCTCCTAATCCTAAACCTATGTCTGCTTCAGTAAAGCTCCTAGGTTCGGTCTCAATGAAAACAGGAATCCAGTATTCAAAACTTTCGTCAGCACTAGACATTTTTACCTTGATGTCGGTAACCGATCCGATCTTAACCCCACTGAACATTACTGGAGCGCCTATATCAAGGCCTTTGATGGATCCGTCAAAAAAGAGGACATGTTTTCTCTTTTTAGCAAAAAAATTGCCTGCCCCGAATAGAACGATAGCCACAATAAACAAGAGGATCGCCCCGAGAACAAAACCGCCTATAAGGGCATTATTTGCTTTTCCACTCATTTGAATCCGCCCTTATCCTTTTGATGTAATCGTTCACAGTAACCGTTCAGAGGTGCCCCATATTTTGCAGACTCCTTAAGAATGTAATCGTTCACAGGCACCCCATCTGCACGGTTACCTTTTGATCCGTACTGATTATAACGGATTTGGGGGAGGCGATGGGTGATGGGTGGCATGGACAAACTTGTTTGTCCGTGTCTCCTTTTTGGCTCGGTGACCAGGCGATTTCATAAATGCGCATGACTCGAATCATTAA
>JAYEJK010000297.1:0-9001 GCA_034660535.1 Thermodesulfobacteriota bacterium
CGAGTCATGCGCATTTATGAAATCGCCTGGTCACCGAGCCAAAAAGGAGACACGGACAAACAAGTTTGTCCATGCCACCCATCACCCATCGCCTCCCCCAAATCCGTTATAATCAGAAATTATTGATCCTGTATAATGGACATTGTCATTCCCGCGAAGGCGGGAATGACTTGAGAACTTTCAACTGTCGAGTTATATAAGTTGAGTAATAAAATATTATGCCTTATCTGTATGATTTTTGCAATAAAAGTAAAAAAATGCTTCTGTGTTCCGTCATACTCTTAATGCTCAAATGGAACGATGGACTGTCAGCTATACTAAATTAACAATGCCACTCATTCTTTATCGCCCCGGTTATCGCCGGGAATAACCCTGTCGGTATTTTTTACGCGGACCGTCAGCCAAGCAAACGACCATTGGATATAAACAGTTTTGAAAATTTTGAACATCTAGGCCGGCAGGCATGCATCTCAATTGAATATATCAGTAAGAAGGAGAAAAAATGATATCTTCAAATCGATACATGCTCGTTGATCAGAAAATGGTGTATTGACCTTTTATTTCCAGATTCATTCCTGTTTTTTCTCTAAACTTCTCAGATATGTAAGATATTTCGCTGTAGACTAAATTGTCTATCCAGGCTGTAACGGTATTGTCTTTTGAGTCAGGTTCGAATTTTTTCAATTTCTGCCTGTTTGTAAGCATTGATCGCAAAAAGGCCTTAGGATTCTTTTTCTCTTTTTCATCCTTGTATTCAATGTTCCAACCGGTCACCCGTTCAAGGTGCCATTTCAAATAATTATATCTTTCGTTATTTATATCAGATGATGCCAGTGAAATTTTTATAGTTTCTTTATCCTTATAAATTCTGCGAACCGGGGCGTTGGCCTGGTGAAGCAACTTTGCTGTTTTCTGTTTTGCTTCCTGGTAGAGATATTTTTCTTCCGTTGGTGTGTAATAGAGCACCGGCTCTCCGTCCAGCCCGGCTGTAACGGATTCCGGCGGTAAGCTCATGAGAATGGCCTGAACGTCTTCTAATGATACGGCGCTTTTGATTTTCATAAATGCATCAACGTCGGATATTTTGATTTTTGATATTGCGCTTGATTCGCGATGCGGATCTCTCCCGTTTGATCTCCAGTTTTTGGGCAATCCGCACATATCGCTCACCCCATATTGCAGTTGATGAGTGCTGCGATCAATAATATCAATGATCGTGCAGGTCTTTTTCCCTTTGTACGGTCTTAGCCCGCGACCGATACATTGGGTGTAAACCAGGGGAGAAGTTGTCGGTCTTGCCATTAGGATACATTCAATTTTGGGCTCATCAAAACCTTCGGTCAAGACTCCGTAATTTGTAAGTACTTCTATATCTCCATTTCTAAATCTTTGAAGGATGTCCCGTCTGTTGGCTGTTTTCCCGTCGATTGCTTCAGCCCTTACCCCATGAGAGGTGAAATCATCTGCCAGTTGATGAGCGTGGTCAACTCCCGCGCAAAAGGCGATTGTTTTCCTGCCTTGCCCCTTTTTAAGCCATGATTTGAGGGCAATTGCTCTTTTTTGGGGTGTATTCATTATTTTTGACAAAGACCCGACCTGGAAATCACCCCCGCTCATTTTGACCTTATCAAGATTAAGTTCGGCCTGAACAGTATAATACTGCAACGGAACCAGGTAGCCGAGATCCTGTAATTCCATACGTGAAATTTCAAAGGCAATTTCATTAAAAACATCAAGCGCCGAACGGCCGTCGGATCGCCTGGGAGTTGCCGTCATGCCCAGCAAAAGGGAATTTGATTTTTTTTTCTCACAGAAATAGTTGATCACATCGGCCCAACTGGGAGCCAAAGCACGGTGACATTCGTCACATATAAGCACGGAAAAAGCTTTTGGATCAAATTTCTCTTTTCGACGGATTAAAGATTGAACAGAGGCGATTGTGAGATCAGCGTCCGGGGAAGAGAGACGAGAGCCCTGTTCTATCTGGACATTGATGCGAGGCAGGTGTTTTGTGATTTTCTGTCGTGTCTGGTCTAAGATTTCCTCTCTATGTGCAACAAACAATATTTTTTCAACATTTGGAAAATCCAATAATTTTTCAATAATTATCGCCGCGACAACCGTCTTTCCCGCACCGGTCGGAAGATGCAGGAGCATCTTGTGTACTCCGCGATTATAAAGGGAAATTACTGCGTCAACAGCTTTCTTCTGGTAGGGCCTGGGAGTAAATTTCATTAAATAGTCACGTGCCGGCGAAGCATTCCAAGTTTTGTTTTTCCAATGCCGTAAATTTTTAGAAGTTCGTTTAAATTTTCTATCCGGTCTCTTTTTTTACGAAAATCAATGATGCGGGCTGCCAGGCAGGGGCCTATCCCTGGGATGGTTGTAAGGAGTTCTGAGTCGGCCTCGTTTATGGGGATAGGCAGGAAGAAAAATGGGGTGGCTTTGGGAGGGATTGCGGATAAAGGGCTGAATGTGGATTCTGCAGAAACAGTGAATTCCGAATCATTACTAAATTCCGTTATAGGCAGTTGATACAGCCCTTCCTTGATATTGTCGCCCTTTAGCCATACAATGTCAAAAAATGGGGCCTCGGACTGCCGGTTTGCCCTCTTTTCCCAGTCAGGTCTGATTATTCCCGCAAGGTGAAAAAGAGAGATGGCAATACAAACAACAAGAAGGACCAGCACACGGTGGTCCTTCTTGATTCTACTTTCCGCCTTCACCTTTCTTCTCACTCTTCATCAACTTGTAAGAAATACTGTCTACAAGCGCCTGCCAACTGGCTTCAATAATATCAGTGGATAGGCCGACTGTTCCCCATTCAGACTCGTAATCCGTGGATTCTATAAGGACCCTGACACTTGCGCTTGTTCCCTGGTCAGTGGCAAGCACCCGCACCTTGTAATCTGTAAGGTGCATGTCGTTAAGCTGGGGATAGAATCGAGACAGGGCCTTTCTGAGCGCATTATCCAGGGCATTTACCGGTCCGTCGCCAAGGGCTGCGGTATGCACCATTTCTCCCCCGACTTTCAGCCTGATTGTGGCTTCTGCCTGGGTCGGTTCATCCATGCTGGTCTTCTGGTTTATGACCCTGAATCCCATTAATTCGAAATACCTTCGCTGCGTCCCCATAGCCCTGCGCATAAGCAGTTCAAAAGACGCCTCAGCCCCTTCATACTGGAATCCGCGGGTTTCAAGCTCTTTCAGCTCGTTTAAGATGGAAGCCACAACAGGGTCTTTGCCGTCCAGATCCAACCCGAATTTCTTGGCCTTGTGCAGAACATTGCCCCTGCCTGCCTGGTCGGATATCAGAATGCGCCTGATGTTTCCTACCTTTTCAGGTACGATGTGTTCATATGTAAGAGGATTGCGTTTGACCGCGCTTACATGAATGCCGCCTTTGTGTGCAAAAGCCGAGGCGCCCACGTAGGGCTGGTATTTATTGTGAGGAAGATTTGCCAGTTCATTGACAAACCTGGACGTTTCGGCAAGCATGTCAAGCTTGGCGGATGCGTTGAATGTGTACCCCATCTTGATCGCCAAGCCGGCCATGATGGAAATGAGGTCTGCGTTTCCGCACCTCTCCCCGAATCCGTTTATGGTTCCCTGAATCTGGGTTGCGCCTTTTGAAACCGCGATCAGGGAGTTTGCCACAGCGGTGTCCGAATCATTGTGCGCATGGATTCCAAGGGTCACGGAATCGCCTTTGGATTTTACCAGGGTTTTCACAGCCTCCATTATATCGGGGATATCCGTCGGCATGGTGCCGCCGTTCGTGTCACACAGAACGAGACAGTCCGCCCCTCCGTCAATGGCCTTTTCAAGGGTGGTGAGCGCGTACTCCTTGTTTTTCTTGAAACCGTCAAAAAAGTGCTCAGCATCATAAAACAGATGCTTTACATGCGGCCGCAGGAATTGCAAAGAGTCCTGGATAATTGTCAGGTTATCTTCAAGGGAAATCCTTAAGGCATCCGTGACATGTATATCCCAACTCTTGCCGAAGATGGTGATGACCGGTGTTTTAGAATCTATCAGGGCCTTAAGGTTGGGGTCTTTGTCCGGAGGGTTCTTGAAGTTCCTGGTGCTGCCGAATGCGGCAATTTGTGTATGACGCAGATTATAGTTTTGGATTTCCCTGAAATACTCGGCTGAAACCGGATTGGCACCGGGCCAGCCGCCTTCTACATAATCGATTCCAAGTTCATCAAGTTTCAGGGTGATCCTGATTTTATCTTCAACAGAGATGTTAAAATTTTCCGCCTGTGTCCCGTCTCTTAATGTGGTGTCGTAGATTTCAAGCTGTGGGGGCATGATCTGTTATTACTCCGCTTCCGGTTGATTATTTTTGTGTGAACGATTACACACGGAGGAATCTGCTAACCCAGATAAACTGGAAATTTTAAAAGGTCCTGGACTCTGTTCAGTACCCCCCTGAGGGGTATAAGTGCCTTAAAACATGTGGCACCGCGGGCGTCACATATAACTTCAGAGTTTTTCTGCCACAAAAAACAAGAAAATTACCACTAAGGCACTAAATAGGGGGTTGCCTCTGAACGGTTACTCTAACCTTTATCCTTGGTGAACGTTTACTCCAGTTCAAATACATCGTGAAGCGCCCGTATTGCAAGCTCTGTGTACTTTTCGTCAATTACACAGGAGATCTTGATTTCCGACGTACTGATCATCAGAATATTAATGCCTTCGTCAGCCAGGGTTTGAAACATGGTCGTGGCAATTCCGGGAAAATTCCTCATCCCTACTCCCACGACCGAGACCTTGGCAATATTTTTTGAACCTGAGACTCTATCCGCCCCGATTTTGCCGGCAACATCCTCCAGAATTGACATGGCCTTGTCATAATCATTTATAGGGACAGTAAATGTCATGTCGGTCAGATCCCCGGCTCTCGTGTTCTGAATAATCATGTCGACAACGATGTTTGCATCGGAAATCGGGGTGAATATCTTTGATGCAATACCAGGCTTGTCCTGGACCTTGGATATTGTGATTCGTCCTTCATTCTTTGAATATGTTATGCCTGAAACAGGTTTGGATTCCATCTCTTTGTCCTCCTTAACAACCCATGTTCCCTCGGTATCCACAAAGGTGGAACGGACATGAACAGGTACCTGGTATTTCTTTGCAAATCCGACTGACCTGATGTCAAGAACCTTGGCGCCCAGGCTTGCCAGTTCCAGCATCTCATCGTACGAAATGGTGTCTATCTTGCGCGCCGTTGAACAGATGTCAGGATCAGTGGTATAGATTCCATCGACATCAGTGAATATTTCACATTCATCCGCTTTCAAGACCCCTGCCAGAGCCACGGCTGTTGTGTCCGATCCGCCCCGGCCCAACGTGGTGATGTCTCCGTTGTCGTCGACCCCCTGAAAACCTGCTACAATAACTATTTTGCCGTCTGACAGGCGCTTTTCAAGCAGTTTCGTGTCAATGGAATTGATTCGGGCCTTTGTGTGGATATCGTCAGTGCGAATTTTCACCTGATCTCCCAGCATGGAGACGGCATCAAGGCCCTCTTCTTTTACAGCCATGGTCAAAAGAGCCACGGTTACCTGTTCCCCGGTTGAAAGCAGTACATCCATTTCCCTTGGATCCGGAGTTGTCTGGGCCTTGCCGGCCAATTCCACGAACCGGTCCGTTTCCCCTGCCATGGCGGAAAGGACCACAACCATCCGGTTGCCCTCACGGCTCCTTTTGATAACCCTGCGGGCCACAGCCTTTATCTTATTAATGTCCCCAACAGAAGTTCCTCCAAATTTTTGAACAATTAAAGCCATTGGAAACTCCTCTTTTCACCTCTATTATTATTCTGATTACCGACCTTGCAAAACGCCGGTAAACGTTCACCGGCTGAGTGTTTTAAGGCATTGCTCTTTTCCTGAACAACATTCTCTCTCACAAGCAATTCCTGATTCTTAATTTCTAATTGTATAGGTCGAAATATATTAGTAACAAGAAAATTCGATATGGACTACTTTTTTTTCGTCCCATGAACTAAGGGCTCGCTCAACAATAACTTTTAACTATTTGTTAAAACATAGAAAAAATTTTAACAACTTTTTTAGGATTCGAGTCCGTATATCAAGTTTGAAATACCGCTCACTCATTCTAACATACTGAAATTATAACTTGAATTAAACATGGCACGGTCGTTGCGGAACTCAAGGAGTAAAAGAAACATATTTTTTAAAAATGAGTTGATTAACCGACATTGTTTTACTAAGGGTCTGGAAAGAAATAACTTGGGTAATTCCGATCCGAAACAGCTGCGTGTAACTATTTAAAAATATTTCACCTTTTTGATTTCTTGCCACTCATTTCAGTACCCCCTTTAGGGGTATAAAAAACAAGAAAATTGCCACTAAGGTACTAAACTTAATTGAGCTACAACAGCTTGAAATTGCAGTGGATAATTAAATTTGGGCCATTACTGCCAGGTGTCGAGAGTCTAGCGGCAATATTAGTGATCGAAAGCCCAAAAAAATCGCAACCTATTGAATATTATTGACAAAATTAACAGTATATTATATTATATTTCTATTCAAATAATAAATGTGGTCATTGTAATGTAACTGTATTGAGAATTCGGTAACTTCTCAATAAGTGCGGGTAAGTTATGATTTTGTTGAAATTTCAAATAGTTACAGTATTCAGTCAAATGAAGAAATGTCGACACTTAAGGAATTTCTTAATTATCTAACCTATTGATATTGCAGCGATTCGTCTTTTCGGCATCGCTGAAAAGCTCAGAATTTGTTTGTAACCTTTTGATTTTGCTAAAAATATTTTTATGAAAACATTCAAGAAGATCCTCTGGTTATCAACTGCCGTTCTCCTGTTTACCGGCGCGACATTTCTCATGGAACGATTCGGTGATTATCATGACAGGGTCGGCGGTACCGCCATTGCCCATGTTGACAGTGATACCTCCACTGAAAAGATCCCAGCCGTCAATTACACTGAAATCAACGGCGTTCTCAGGCCGGGCGACTCGTTTGACAATTCCATGAAACGTCTCAATATCTCGAATGAAATCCGCTACCAGATTATCTCAAATTTATCAAAGTGCCTTGATTTCAGGCGGCTCAGCCCGAAAGACAAGTATTCTGTTTTTCTGGATGAAGAGGGGAAACTGGGCTATTGTATTTATGAGGCAGGGCCCCTGGAAATTTACGATCTCACAAGGACTGAACAAGGATTTGAGACATCCCGGGTCCCGATCCCGCTTGAATACAGGACCACAGCGGTGGAGGGAGTCATTCAATATTCGCTTTTTAATGCCTTTCAAAAACTTGGGGAAAATCCCAGGCTGATCCGGGCATTTGCAGATATCTTTGCCTCACAGATTGATTTTAATACGGATACGCAGCAGGGTGACCGATTCAGTCTTATTGTTGAAAAAATTTACAAGAATGACAATAAATTTGTCGGCTACGGGAGAATTCTGGCGGCGCGATATGAACAGACCGACAATACTGTTACGCAAGGATTCTATTTTTCTTCGGATAAGACGCCTGATGGTTATTACGATCCGGCCGGCAAAGGATTGAGCGCCTCGTTTATCCGGTCACCGATCCCTTGCGGCAGGGTAAGTTCCAGATTCAGTTATAAAAGGAAACACCCGATCTTAGGAATTGTCAGGCCGCATCTCGGAGTGGATCTGGCTGCGCCTATCGGCACTCCGATTATGGCCTCGGCTGATGGAAAGGTAAAATTCAAGGGAGCCAGGGGCGGATTCGGACGGCAGATCATACTTGATCACAAAGGCGGTTACAGGACTTATTACGGGCATCTGTCCAGATTCAAAAAAGGGCTGAAGATCGGGAGCAAGGTCAAACAGAAGGATATTATCGGATATGTCGGTTCTACCGGGCTTTCAACCGGACCTCACCTTGATTATCGTATCCGGCGCCAGGGTGTATTTATCAATCCCTTTTCAATTAAAGCTACGCCCAAAGCCATTCTCAAGGGAGACGAACTTGCACTGTTTCGCGAAAGAGAAAAAGAATTGGGACGTCTCATGAATTCCCTCACAGGGCCGCAAGTCCTTTACGTCAAGAGCGTGACACTCACCTCTGATGAGAGCATTTTCCTGCTTTAATCATGCAATAAAAATCCTCGTGACAACAAAAAAATCCCCGGGCACAGTTTCCCGCCATCCTTTCAACATAGTACTTGTAGAACCGGAAATCCCGCCGAATACCGGAAGCATTGCAAGGTTATGCGGGGCTACGGACTCCATCCTCCACCTGGTAAAACCCCTGGGGTTCAGTACAGACGACAAATATCTCAAACGGGCCGGGCTTGACTACTGGAAATTCGTAAAAATCGTCATTTGGGAAAATTTTGATGAATTCCTTGAAGCGCAGGATGAAAACCGTATTTACTTCTTCAGTAAAAAAGTAGACAAGCCCTATTCGGAGTGCTCATTTTCACAGGGTGATTACCTGATATTCGGGAAAGAGACCAAGGGGCTTTCTGAAGAGATAATCGACCTCTATCACGATCGCTGTTACACCCTCCCGATGAGCAATCCGAATATCAGGAGCCTGAACCTGGCAATGTCTGCGGGAATCGTCCTGTATGAGGCCCTGCGCCAGCAGGCGGAAGCCCTGGGAAGCTGGTTTGGGATGAATTCGTCGGATCATGCGTAGTCATTTCACACTTCCGGCTACCTTGAAAAGCTTGCAGCAATCGTTTACAATGAAAACGTCAAGGAGACGCTGTTTACCGATTTGAAACTGGAAAAGAGAGATCTTCTTCTGTCAGTTCCGTTCCTACCGGACATGGAAACCATCAAAAAGATCAAATTCCAATCCATCTCTGGCTTGAAAAGGAAATCAAGTCCGTTTATACGAAAAAAGATGACCGATCACGGGGTAATTTAAAGCCGTCGGATCGGAAACCCTTGCCCTGTAAGCGATTACAGGTGCCGCTCCGAAGTCTCGCAGGCTCGCTTACTTGCATGCGCTCAGGG
>JAYEJK010000297.1:9101-10733 GCA_034660535.1 Thermodesulfobacteriota bacterium
TTATACGAAAAAAGATGACCGATCACGGGGTAATTTAAAGCCGTCGGATCGGAAACCCTTGCCCTGTAAGCGATTACAGGTGCCGCTCCGAAGTCTCGCAGGCTCGCTTACTTGCATGCGCTCAGGGCTTGCCGGCGCCTGTTACAATCATTCCCTGTTCGACCATTTGCAGATAAAGTTTACGTCCGACCCATGCGTCGGTTGCTGCATATTTTTCCTGGGTGGGCAGCAGCGTTTCACGCGCCCAGTTAGATGTCTGCGCCTTTTTGGTAATGCGGAATCCCAGAAGAACCGCGGTAAGCCCGCGCAGGCCGTGATTCTTGATCCCGGATTGCCTTGCTACGTCACCAAGATCCACAAAACCTGCCGGTGAAAAATCTCCCATTTTTTTAAGCTGAGCCACGTCAAAATCCAACGAAACTCCGGCCTTTATTGTTCCAGGATCCGAGAGGATTCTGCGCAGCTTTCCGGGGAATTTCAAGTGCCGTAATTGAAAAAGATAGACCACGTGTTCACCTCCGAGCTGTACCAGGGCAGGAGGGTACTTCCGTCCCTTGGTAAACGCCGGACGGGTTTCCGTGTCAAATCCCAAAATCGTCTCCTTACGCAATTCCTCGATAGCAGCAGACAGATCAGCCTTTGATCGGACAATATGGACTGGTCCCTCATAGCGCCTGATAGGACACTCATTGATCTCCTGCCGTGACATTCTACGGCTGAATCCCGGCCTTTCTTTTGTCATGTTGTAACCGTTTGGTTAATCAGTTCCATGGCCAATTGCGCGGTTCGGTCCGAGGCGCCTGGTTTTCCGAGTTGTTTGCAGACATCGGCAAGCTGTTCGCGCATCCGGTTGCTCTTCTCTTTGTCTTTAAGGATTCGCATCACGGCTTCGGCTATTCCGTCCGGTTGGGCATCATCCTGGAGCAGTTCCTCCACTACCTCTTTTCCAGCCACAAGATTGACCAGGGATGCGAATTGCACCTTAATCAGCCTGCGTCCCAGGAAATACGTTAAGGGTGACGTTCGGTACGAAACCACCATGGGTACGTTCAGAATAGCCAATTCCAGTGTAACTGTTCCGGATGCCGCCATGACCGCATCACAAGCAGTCATCAGATCATATCTGTTCCCTGAAATAACTTTTATGTCAAGGCCGCAATCGTTTAACCCGTTCTTTTCAAGATCCGCCCGCGTTAGTGTCGGTGCAAGGGGCAGCAGAAAGACAAGGTCTTTTCTCCGGTCATACAACCTTTTTGCAGCGTCCAGAAAAACCGGCAGTATGAATGAAATTTCTTTTTTCCTGCTTCCCGGCAGGATGCCAACCCTGGCGCCATCCAAGGAAAGCCCGTGTCTTTTCAAAAACTCCTTTCCAGAGCAAGTCGGTTTCACGGAATCTAAAAGCGGGTGGCCGACAAAATCAACCTCCATTTGTTTCTGCCGGTAAAATTCCTGCTCAAATGGAAGAATCACGGCCATACGATCCACCAGGCGGCTGATCTTTTTTACCCGGCCGCTTCTCCATGCCCATACCTGCGGGCTGATGTAATACAAGATGGGGATTCCCAGCCGTTTAGCCTTTTTTGCCAGCATAAGATTAAAATCAGGGTAATCGATTAGAATCAGCAGGTGGGG
>JAYEJK010000298.1:0-2660 GCA_034660535.1 Thermodesulfobacteriota bacterium
TGAGCGCAATATTGTCCAACTTATTTTTACTTGAGCCCTAAGTTTGATTCAACACCTTTTTTATCTTGCAAGACAATTCTTTTATGGTGAACGGTTTCTGGATAAAATCGTTGGCCCCCTTTTCCAGAAGTTCGGTTACGTCGCCATTGATGTTGTATCCGCTGGCAATAATAACTTTTACGCCGGGATTAATTTTCTTTAAAGCTTTATAAGTTATTTTACCGTTCATCCCGGACATAACCATATCAAGAATAACCAGATCAATCTGATTGTGATGCGCTTGATAAATATCAATCGCATCATGGCCTCCTAATGCTGGAAGTATTTGATATCCCAATGAGTTCAGTATGTCCACGCCTACATCTAAGATGATCTGTTCATCATCAATTAAAAGGATCGTGCCCTCTCCCCGCATCACCTTGCCGTTGTCAGGCAATGAATCCTGAATAGTTACGTCCGGCTCTATGGCCGGCAGGTAAATATTAAAAACGGAACCATGATTTTTTTCACTGTAAACATTGATAAAACCGCCATGGTCCTTGATAATGCCGTAGGCGGAGGCCAACCCCAGCCCTGTGCCCCGGCTCATCTCCTTAGTTGTAAAAAAAGGATCAAATACACGTCGTTGAGTGGCCTTATCCATGCCGATTCCGGTATCGGTAATTGACACCTTAACGTATCTTCCCGGTTCTACATTGACATCGGCCCGGCCTTGTTCCTGCTTAAAATTACTTGTTTCCAGATAAAGATCGCCACCGCCGGGCATGGCCTGCCACGCGTTCACAAAGATATTCAAAAGCACCTGTTCTATCTGCCCCTGATCGACTTTAACCAGCCGGAGATCCTCGGCATATTTTTCTCTGATGATAATCTCTTTTTTAGTCCGCCCGAACATATGAGCATTATTTTTGACTACTTTATTGAGATCTGTAGGCTCCAGCTTATATTTTCCGCCTCCTGCGAGTCCTAATAGCTGCGCGGTCAGTTCAACGCCGCTTTTTACTTGATTTTCGATGTATTGCAGCCTGGCGTAATTTGGATGGGTTGAATCAAAGTCATTTAATATCAAGGAGGCATATCCCTGAATAACCATTAGCAGATTGTTAAAATCATGGGCGATCCCTCCAGCCAGGGTGCCGATGGACTCCATTTTCTGAGCCTGTTGAAGCTTGGCCTCAAGGCGTTTTGTCTCGGTAAGATCGGTCATGGCGCCTTCAATATAATCATCTTCAGGATAGAGCCTTGCCGATATAAGCAAATCCACCTTTTTATCGTCTTTGCGTGGAAGCCGTATTTCTAAATCAGAGACCGTCCCATATTTCTCCAACCTCTTAAGGAAATTCGATCTTTTTTCAGGTGCATAGGCCTTGGAAAAAGCGAATTCTCTGATCAGTTCCTCAGTCGAATCATAGCCAAGGATATCGGCGGTGATCTGATTGGCCATTATGATCTTGCCGTCGCTTATCCGGCTGCGGTATAAACCGGCTAAGGCGTTCTCATACAAACTCCGGTAACGTTTTTCCGATTCCTTCAGGGCCTTATCAGACTTCCTACGTTCAATAATGTCGTGGAAGACCAGAACAATCCCTGTAATATTCCCTTTGTCATCCAAAATCGGCGCACCACTGTCATCAATGGGTATTTCCGTTCCGTCTCCGGCAATCAGGACAGTGTGATTCGCCAGGCCTACGACAACGCCTTTTCGGATTACCTTGCTTACAGGATCCTCGACTTGTTGACGTGTATTTTCATTTACAATATTGAAGATATTTTTTAACGGCCTTCCCAGGGCATCCGCCTCTTCCCAACCGGTCAAGGATCGGGCGACACCATTCATGAATTTCACCCGTCCTTTTTCATCCGTAACAATTACGGCATCGCCGATGCTCTTGAGAATGGTGGAAAGCCATTTTTCGCGTTCCATTAATTTGTTTTCCATCCTGCTTTTGTAAAGCGCCATTTCTACAGCAGTGTGTAACTCCCTTACTTCAAACGGCTTTATAATATAGCCAAACGGTTCGGTCACCTTGGCGCGTTCCAAGGTTTTCTTATCCGTATAAGCGGTTAGATATACAACCGGGATATTGAAATTGGAACGTAGTAGGCCGGCGGTTTCAATGCCGTCCATTTTATCTCTCAGGACTATATCCATCAACACCAGATCAGGACGATCCTCTTGTGCCTTTTTAATTGCCTCTTCACCTGAAGATGCAACGGCACAGACATGATATCCTAAATCCTGCAGACTTTTTTGGATGTCTTTGGCAATAATGCCTTCATCTTCCACAACCAGTATTCGCGCTTCCGTCATGCTCATATCGTCCCTTTTTAATAACCGTTCACAGTTGTCGGTTCACAGTTCACGGTTTTTTTCTAAATCTTTGGGGTTGGTTTTATCTTCGGCCATCTCAGGATATGAGATATGAGTGTTGTGTATTGAGAATAAAGAGATGATCTGGTTTTCCTCATCACTCACTACTCAACACGCAACTCGTAAGTGGCCGAAGATAAAACCCCCCAAATTTTTGAACATAATGCCCTGTGGGCAAAAACACAGAACAATTAATTTCTTCGTCATTCCGGCATGTGGTTAGCCGGAATGACGATGGTTCATCCTATGCGAATCAGCGAAACTTTGTTTTTCCGATACATTAAAAAAC
>JAYEJK010000299.1:0-2634 GCA_034660535.1 Thermodesulfobacteriota bacterium
AATGGTGGAGGCGGCGGGAGTCGAACCCGCGTCCGAAAATACTCCCCTTAAGCATCTACATACTTAGTCCTGTTTAGGTGCTTATCGCGCCTGGGCCCCTCCAGGACAAGAGGCTTTCGGCGCTATCCTGCTAAAGTTTCGCTTTCGGGACGGCAGGTGCGTCCCGGCAGCTATCCCACCTAGTCGACGCCCCGATCTGATCCGGTGGGACCGATCAGGAGGACGCTGGCGTTATTTATGCCGCCAGGGCATAGTCGTAATCGTCTGCGACTATATTTATCCTACCTGTTTTACGAGCAGATAGACCTCGGTATGCAGCTTAAGCTTATATATCCCCGTCGAATCCGTTTCGCCCCCTTATTATCTGTATTCTTTTCGAGCCCTTGCCATATCGCGATCAGTTTCCTTCTTTTTCAAAGATACGCGTTTGTCGTATTGTTTTTTACCTTTGGCCAGAGCCAACGCCAATTTGGCCTTTCCATTACTTTTAAAATAAATCTTAATGGGGATTAAGGCAAACCCTTTTTCATCGACCTTGCGTGAAAGTTTTTTAATTTCCTGCCTGGACAGAAGAAGCTTTCTCGTGCGCAACGGGTCAGGTGGATCCTGAGTGGCATACGCGTAAGTCGAAATATGTACATTAAAAAGAAATGCCTCATTATTTTGAATCTTTGCGTAGCCGTCACGCAGGTTGGCCCTGCCGGCCCTGAGAGACTTGACCTCTGGGCCGATGAGCACCATTCCTACCTCAATGATCGAATCAATGTGATAATCGTGATATGCCTTTTTGTTTGTACAAACTACTTTGCCGGACATTAAAAGCTCTGTGATATTCAATCGAATAGTTGTTGTTTTCCGTTCAATTCAATCATGTGTGGCGCCTATTACACGAATGGCCTCCTCGCACGTGGTTTTTCCCTGTCTGACCTTAAGCCAGCCATCATCCTTAAGAGTGGTCATGCCTTCACGCAAAGCGGTCTTTCGAATATCCGCCTCTGATTCAGAGATTGCGATCATCTGCTTGATCCGGTCCGACATTGGAAAAATTTCAAAAATTCCGCAACGTCCCAGAAATCCTGTCTTTCGGCATTCCCGGCATCCCTTGCCCCGCTTAAGTTTCAGTGTGGTCTCTCCGGAAGGAATGGAGATCTCGTCCAGGTTGAACCCGAAAAACCGTATGACTTCAGTTGATTCCGAATAGGTCTCAATACAATAGGGACATATGGTGCGCACCAGACGCTGGGCCATTGCTCCCAGCATGGTGGATCCGATCAGGAACGGCTCCACTCCCAGATCCCTCAGTCGGCTGATAGAAGAGACGGCATCATTGGTGTGCAGTGTCGAAAAGACGAGATGCCCTGTCAAGGCAGCCTGAATGGCGTGATTTGCCGTTGCCGGATCGCGGATCTCGCCGATCATTATGATGTCAGGATCCTGGCGAAGAATGTTTCGCAATATGGTTGAAAAGGTAACTTCAATCTGCGGCTGCACGGAAATCTGGTTAAACTCCTCGTGGATCATCTCCACGGGGTCTTCCACAGTGATAATGTTTTTATCAGGAGATGCGATGCATTTCAATGTGGAATAGAGTGTTGTCGATTTTCCGCTGCCTGTTGGGCCTGTCACCAGGATTATGCCGTGCGGCGCCTTCATGAAATTTTCGTACACGCAAAAGTCGTGATCCGAGAAGCCGATCTTGGACAAATCCTGAAACAGAATGTCCGGGTCGAGTATCCTGAGAACCGCCTTTTCTCCGAATGCCACCGGGATAGTGGAGACTCTGATTTCCGCTTCTTTCCCCTCCCTTTCCACTTTGATTCTACCGTCCTGGGGACGTCGTTTTTCCGCAATATCAAGCCTTGAGAGTGATTTTATCCTGGAAATGATGGCAGGATGCACGACCTTGGGCAGGGTGTAGATCGTGTGCAGAACTCCATCAATTCTCAGCCGGATAAGAGTATTATTTCTCTTAGGCTCAAGGTGAATGTCACTGGCACGTTGATCAAAGGCATAGTTGAACATGTGATCCACCGCGCCTTTGATATGATGATCTGTTGAGGCGATTTCCGAGGAGGACGAAATCTTGACGTACTGCTCCAGGTTGCTGAGATCCACCATGGGGCGGCCCAGGTGGGTTTCTGCCGCTGATATGGAAGATTTAAAGCCGAAAAATTCGGCAAGAATTCTATGTATGTCGGATTTTGAGCTTAAAAACGGTTTTATCGATATCTGGTTGGCACGTTCAATCTCTTCAAGCGCTGTGAGGTTGTTCGGGTTATAAATCGCCACTTGAAGCACGCCGTTTTTCATCGCAAATGGGAGCAGAGTATGCTTGAGCGCGAATGACTTCGGGATGGTCTTGGTAACCAGGTCCAGATCAAGATCCAGGGGGTCCAGTTTCTTAAATGGGAGCCCAAGGTCTGCCGCCATGGCCTTCATAATATGATCTTCCGAAAGGATCAGCTTGCTTTTCCCTGGAATTTCAAGATGAAGTGAAATAATCACATCTACCATGTCAGGCTGTTCGGGCTCTTGTTTTTGGCCGGTGGGACCTCTTGTTCTCTGTCGATTTCTGAGCAAAACTTGACGCTGCTGATCCTTTTTGAGCGTAATCAGACTTCGCTGCTCCGAAGA
>JAYEJK010000300.1:0-2630 GCA_034660535.1 Thermodesulfobacteriota bacterium
TTCGAGTCATGCGCATTTATTAAATCGCCTAGTCACCGAGCCCAAAAGGAGACACGGACAAACAAGTTTGTCCATGCCACCCATCACCCATCACCCATCGCCTCCCCCAAATCCGTTATAATCAGGATATTTTCAGGCCTGCCTACAGAAAAGGAGAATCAGGCGGAATGTTCAAAAAAAAACTCCATCAGAATCCTTAAAATAGCTCTTGGGGCGGTCTTTGTGCGGGCGAGCCTTGACAAGCTCTTGGATCCGCAGGGATTTGCCGGGATTATCCACAACTACAAGATACTTCCCCCGCAAATGGTAAACCTGGTCGCCGTGGCGCTGCCGTGGGTCGAACTGGTCTGCGGCATACTCCTTGTTACAGGTCTCTTGTACAGGGGCGGCGTTCTGATTATCAATTGTCTGCTGATCACCTTTATGACAATCCTTGCGTACAACCTCTATCGAGGGCTTGACATACAATGCGGATGTTTCACCCTCAGGCCTAATGCGGACAGAATTGCAACGACAGACCTCATCATAGACGGGATTCTTCTCATCATGGGAATCAGGATACTTTTTGATAGGGAATCATTTCCTTACAGATCCGAGGCAACGGGGACCAAATGAAATTGGACCTTTCGTTTCTCCATACTTCCCTGCTCACTCTTCTCGGGATTGCCGCTGTTGCAGGGTTCTATATGGGCCATCTTGCCCGGCGCGCCAAGCTCCCGGCGCTCATCGGTTATATGATCTTCGGTGTCATCCTTGGCCCATCAGTCCTCAATATCTTTGACGAGCTTTCAATAAAGCGACTTTCGTTTATAGCCGAGATCGGCCTCGGATTTGTCGCCGTCAATATTGGTTCGGAACTTCGCATGTCATCTCTTAAGCGCGTTGGATGGAGCATTGTTTTCATTATCTTTGCGGAATCCTTTATGGCCTTTCTTGTGGTTGCCGGCGCTCTCTATCTTTTGACTTCCGACCTGGCCCTTGCGATTATTTTCGGCGCAATGGCGCCTGCCAGCGCGCCGGCAGGCACTGTCGCGGTTATCCAGGAATGCAGAGCAAAAGGGAGCCTCACAAAGGTCCTTTACGCGGTGGTCGGATTTGACGACGGCCTGGCCGTAATAATCTTCGGGTTTGCAGCCGCAATCTCAAGGAGCCTTCTTGTAGGAGAGGCTTCAGGCACAGGTTCAAGTATCCTGCCCGGCCTGTGGGCACCAATTCTGGAAATCAGCGCAAGTCTTCTATTAGGAGGAATTATCGGATATCTGTTCTGTGGGCTGGTCTCCAGGCTACAGGATTCGCGCGATGTCCTGATCATTCTTTTCGGGGTTGTTCTCCTTGCCACAGGCCTGTCGATATGTTGCCACCTCTCGCTGATTCTCACCAATATGATGATAGGGTTCGTGCTGGTCAATACCAGGCGCGGCGCCCTTGTGCAGCGCGTGAGGGAACCGCTTCTCCAGTTTATGCCTCTGGTATTCATACTTTTTTTCTGTCTTGCGGGCGCACACCTCAAAATATTCGATATCCCGGCCCTCGGGACTGTCGGGCTGGTTTACATATTGGGGCGTTCGGCCGGCAAGATAGCAGGCGCGCGTCTTGGGGCATCATTTGGCCGCGTTGAGGACAAAATCAAGAAATACCTCGGATTAGGCATTCTCTCCCAGGCCGGGGTGGCAATCGGCCTGTCGCTTATTGTCAAGAATGATTTTGCTCAGCTTGCGACTGACTATGATCTGCCACACGCCGCGGCAATCGGGGCCATGGTACTTGCCACGATCACGACAACCTCTATCTTTTTCGAGATCATCGGCCCGATCCTTACGAGGTTTGCTCTGAAAAAGGCGAACGAAATATCCGGATGAACCTGGTTTCACCATTCCGCATAGGTAATCGTTCACGGGTTCAAAGGTTCTGGGGTAGTGAAGGATAACGAAAGAAAGTTAGCCCTCAACGCTAAACTCTAAACCCGTAAACGGTTACCCGAATAGATACGTTTCAACAAAAGGAGACATCATGGGAGAGACAAAGAAGGAAAAAGGCAGGACAATTGCCGATTTCGTCGAAGAAACAAAGGAGCGCAAGATCCCCCTGGTACACCAGGAAGCCGGCACCAGTAAACTCATTGATGCCTTTGTTGGATCATCCCACTCCCGCCTCCTTTATGTCGTGGACACGGAGAAAAGGCTCAAGGGGGTCATCTCCCTGGGGAATTTAATCAGGCACGTCTTTTTCCCGTACCATGATTCGCATGTCAATTGTCGAAACCTTATAAGCATGGCCGTCTCGGAAACAGCGAGAGACTTCATGCAGAGAGAGCCTCAATTCGCCCTCTTGTCCGACAATGTGGAAGATGTATTACAACGAATGATCAGCTACAATATCAAGGAAATACCAATACTGGATGAGGACAGGAGAGTTGTGGCAGACATCACCGTTATCGATTTTCTCGATCAATACGAATCTGACAGGGAACAGGATCAGACTTCCGCATAGTGGAAAAGATGTGGAAAGATGGGGACGCTCTTTAATAATTTAATTGACATTATGTTTGATTGATATTAAAAGCATGACATGCCAAGAACAGCACGCCTGGATGCTCCTGGAGTTATGCACCATGTCATGATAAGAGGTAT
>JAYEJK010000301.1:0-8277 GCA_034660535.1 Thermodesulfobacteriota bacterium
TAAGAAATTAGAAATGAGTACAGCAGGCATCGGATTTTCAGTAGAGAGGGGAGAATCAATAGCAAAAAATGGCAACCATTTGCTTACCGATTAAGTTGTTGAATTTTAAAAGAGCGTCCCTCTCCCCCGCTCAAGTAGTGGCGAAAGAGGTCCGCCATGAGGCACACCCATAGGGGTAGCATGAAGACGGCCTTTGACCATGTGAGGAGGCCGAGGCGCAAGGGTTTATTGCAGCCGTAAATGCCGTCAAATATGTCCGTGATGAAGAACCGCTTATCCTGAGTCGTTCCCAGGCATACATCGGGGTACTTATTGATGATCTTATGACAAGAGGGACAAAGGAACCCTACCGGCTTTTCACGTCCAGGGCCGAATACCGGCTTCTCCTGCGGGAGGATAATGCTGATCTGAGGCTTCGGGACATCGGCCGGGATCTTGGACTCGTAGACAGGGAAACGTATGCTGCCTTTAAAAAGAAACGGGACGATATTGACCAGGGCGTAGATCGGCTTAATAAAACAATGGTCAGACCCACCCATGAGATCAACTCCAGGCTAGAGGCATCAGGCAGCGTGCCGCTTAAGCAGGCTATTGTTGTGGCAGATCTGCTGCGCAGGCCGGAAATTAAATTGCATCATCTCGCAGCCCTAATCGGCAAGGATCTTGAGATTCAGCCCGAGGTAACACAGGAAGTCGAGCTTCAGGTAAAATACGAGGGTTATATAAAAAGGCAGAATGAGCAGGTGGAGAGATTCAAACGGGTTGAGACCGTGGCCTTGCCTGAGGAATTGAAATATGAAGAAATGGCAGGGCTCTCAACGGAAATAGTGGAAAAGCTCTCGCAAATCAGGCCCGGATCCCTGGGACAGGCCTCCCGCATATCAGGAGTCACCCCTGCTGCAATCTCGGTGCTTCAGGTTCACTTGAAAAAGGCTGGGCTTTTTTGAAAAAAAATTCAATTCTCCTTTCCCTTCTTTCAGCAGCATCCAGTGAGACAAGGGGACCGCGACAAAGGGCGTAATGAGTAAAAAACCGGTTTGTTAATCGTTTTTGTATTATGGTAACAGACAAACGATTATTTTTATTATTCTTTCTGCTCAAAGAGAAATATCAGTGAAATTTGTAAACCGGGAAAAAGAACTGGCCTTACTTGAATCAGAGTACGCACAAGAGAGATTTTCTTTTACCGTTCTCTACGGCAGGAGGCGTGTTGGTAAAACAAGGCTGATCCGTGAATTTATCCAGGGCAAGAATGCCATATACTTTCTGGCAGATACGCAGACAGAAAAACTCAATCTGGAAGCATTTTGCAGTAACGCATCAGAGGTGCTGGACGATCCTCTGATTAATCAGGTTGTTTTTAAAGACTGGTCAGCGATTATCAGATACATTTGTGAGCGGAGTGACAAGGATCAAAAACTGATTATAGCAATTGACGAATTCCAGTATCTTGCCCAGATCAATCAGGCAGTACCTTCCATATTTCAAGGTTTGATTGATGAGTATTTGCATGAACAGAACTGTATGCTTATTTTATGCGGTTCCATTATCTCATTAATGTATAAAACCGTCCTGTCGTACAGCTCGCCACTTTATGGCAGACGGACATCACAAATAAAACTGCAGGCCTTAAATTTTCGGGATTTTCAGCGATTTTTCCCGGACAAATCCTCTGCCGAGGCCCTTGAATATTATGGAATATTGTCAGGAATTCCAAAATATATTGAACTTTTTGAACCTGAAAAGACGCTGGTTGATTCCCTGAAAAATAATTTTTTGAATACAGGGAAGCTCTTTTATCAGGAACCTAAATTTTTGCTGAGTGAAGAGGTGTCATCAGGCAAGACATATTTTTCCATTCTTCAGGTTATTGCCCGTGGTGAACATAAGCTCGGTAAAATCGCCTCCCAAATTGGAGCTAAAAATCAAAACATAACATCTTTTCTTGATAAATTAAGAGATCTTGAAATTATTGAGAGAGAAGTTCCTGTATTTGAAGAAAACCCCGGTAAATCCAAGAAGGGGCTCTATTTTTTCAAAGACTATTTTTTGAAATTCTGGTTCACCTTTATATTCCCATACTCGAGCTATATCGAAATGGACAATACTGAATGGGTTATCTCCAAAATTGAACACTCTTTTAACGAATACACTTCTCTGGTATTTGAAAGAGTATGCCGGGAGATAATACATGAAAAGGTTTCCTTTCCTGTTTTAAAATGCGGCAGACACTGGGACAAAGATATTGAAATCGATCTTGTTGCCGCAGGCGAAAATGACATTCTGTTCGGCGAATGCAAATGGAGCAACAGTAAAGTGGGGCTAAGCGTTTTAAGAGATCTTAAGGGAAAGGTCTCACAACTTGATTCCGGGCATATCAAGCAGAGAAAGAAACACTTTGCCCTGTTTTCTAAATCCGGATTTACAGAAGATCTTCTGCTGGGTGCCGGAAAAGAGAAAATTGATCTGATTATGCTTTGAGAATCTCAATCTTTTTACTGGTGTCCGGTTAAGAAATTGCAATGACTATTTAGACCGATTTAAGCCCCCGAATTCGTCATTCCGGCATGTTCCTAGCCGGACACTAGGGTGTATCATACATTATCGTAACTGGATTCCGGCTAAAAACATGCCGGAATGACGAGCATGAGAGATTCGCAATCATCGTATAGTCGTAAATATTCGGCAGCACTCCATCTGCACACGATCAGGCTGGTTCACATAGCCAACTATAGTTCTCCAGCCTGATCGCGTGCATATGAAGCACTGCCAACCATTTACATTCCTTGGTTTTTTAAAGTTTTCCATACGTACCCGAATATTTACGTATAGTCTCATGCAAAATCCTAACCGGACACTACTGAATCTTTTTATACAAATGTTTGGGGTCTTGGAATCGAGGGGCACATTCTTGAGAGGGGTACAAAGTTTTATACGAAGCCGCCAGGCGAATCAGGTATATCCATCCCTACAGTATGCGGAATTGCCGATCAAAAGCACCGTATAATTTTTTAATGCTTCTCTTATTTGCGGCTGATTATAAATGAACCCCTCTATTAAGGAGGTAAACAATTGGCACATGTCAAAATAACCGCCTGTCTGCTGACCGTTTATTTTTTTATTTTTGTCGTCTCCCCGGCTCAGACCGCCCCTCTTCAGCCCGACAAAGTCCCTGAACCGCTCAAACCCTGGACTGACTGGGTGTTGCATGATCATGAAGAGGAACTGAACTGTTCCGCCATGTATAACAATGGGAACAGTTTCAGGTGCGACTGGCCCACTGAGATAAAGTTAACCCTTGATAACCGGTCCGGCGGTTTTGAACAGACCTGGCTGATTCAGAACGAAAAATGGGTATTTCTTCCGGGAAATGAAAAAAATTGGCCTGAGAATGTATTTGTCAACGGGAAAGGGGCTGCCGTTGTCAGCAGAAACGGGATGCCCGCAATTTTTCTTCAGAAAGGGGAGTACGCGATAAACGGCAGGTTTACATGGACGCGCCTGCCTGAATTCCTGCAGATCCCGGCCCATACGGCCCTTGTATCCCTGAACCTCAATAATCAGGATATATTATTCCCCAGACTTGATGAAAGCGGTCGTTTATGGCTGCAGACCATACGGCAGAAGCAGGAAAAGATTGAGGACCGGCTCAACTTGAAAGTCTTCCGGCATATTTCCGACTCAATTCCAGCGCGGATTACGGTCAGGGTAGAGATGGATGTCTCCGGCTCAGCGCGCGAAATATACCTTGGCAAGCCGTTGTCACCGGATGAATATATCCCGGTTTCGCTTTACAGCGGTCTGCCTGCCCGACTTGAATCAAATGGCCGGATTCGTGTTCAGGTCAGGCCGGGCCGGTGGGTGTTGACTTTAACAGCCAGACGTGTCGGCCTGATGCAGGATCTGTTGTTTGAAGATCCGGGCGAGCCCTGGGCAGAGGAAGAGATATGGGTATTTGAGGCCCATAACAATCTTCGTATTGTGGAAATCAAGGGGGGCACGCCAATTGACCCGCAACAGACCACTCTCCCGGATAATTGGCGGAATTTTCCTGCATTTGTAGTGCAGCCCGGCGACACACTGCGCTTTAAGGAAATTAAACGCGGCGACCCAACGCCCGCACAGGATCAGCTCTCCATAAATCGCAATATCTGGCTTCGTTTTGATGGAAAGGGATATACTGTTCAGGACACGATCACCGGCACTAAAAATACGGGCTGGCGGCTGGAAATGAAACCTCCGGTCAAACTGGGCAGGGTTGCGGTTGACGGACAGGAGCAGTTCATTACAAAAAGGAAAGGCTCAAATCGTGCGGGAGTTGAGCTGCGCCGCGGTAATATCAACCTGACGGCTGATAGTGAGATTACAGGTGATATTTCCGGTTTTACAGCCACCGGATGGGCACATGATTTTCAAAAGGTCTCCGCACGGTTGCATCTCCCTCCGGGCTGGCGTCTGATTAATGCCAAAGGTGTTGACAATATTCGCAGCACCTGGCTGAAACGCTGGACCCTCCTGGACTTATTCCTGGTCCTGATTATCACCCTCGCTATTGCAAAACTCTGGAACAGACCGCTTGCCGGAATCGCCCTTATCACCCTTGCCATAACGTATCATGAACCAAATGCCCCCAGGTTCGTCTGGCTGCATCTTCTGGCAGGTGTCACCCTGCTCAGGATTCTACCTGTCGGCAAACTTAAAACCGCGGCCAAATTGTATCTGGGCGCGACTATACTCATACTGGCCCTTGTTATCCTTCCTTTCATGGTCAATCAGGCGCGCCTCGCCATATATCCCCAATTGGAAAAGCCGTGGCAGTCCATGCAATGGTCAGCGCGGGATTCGCAGCATACTTTCAGGTCTTCGGTACAGCCGGCGCAGGTCATGGAAATGGAGGCAGACTCGGCACGGATGGTGAGAGACAAAAAGGAGAGTCTGGGGTCATTGGTAAGCAAAAGGCGCTACAAGGGTTACGGCCTCGAATCCAGGCCGGAATCTTATAAAAAAATTCAGCCGGCTCAATATGATCCCAACATGATCAATCAAACGGGCCCCGGGCTCCCGACCTGGAAATGGCATTCAATCAATATGGATTGGTCCGGTCCCGTGGAACAGGATCAGGAAATCAGACTGCTGTTATTTGGGCCTCGCCTCAATATGATTCTCTCATTTGCCAGGGTCGTACTGCTCGGATTGTTGGTGTTGGGAATGTTGGAAATCCGGTACACGCGCGGCAAGGGGTTGAGCGCTTCCAGGCTCGGTTCGATCATGTCAATAGTTCTTTTATTTGCCCTGGGTTGCACTTTTTCCATTGCAGAGGCATCTGAAATCCCTTCCACAGAGATGTTTGACCAGCTTCGATCCCGGCTTCTTGAAAAATCAGATTGTTTTCCCCATTGTGCGGACAGCTCCAAGCTTGTGATCAAAATTAATAGAGAAGAGATAACTATGACAATGGACATTGTCGGTTGTCTTGATGTGGCTGTCCCTTTGCCTGGCACGGCAAAGCAATGGCTGCCGAACATGATCAAGCTTGACGGGAAACAGGTGAGTGGATTGTTCAGGACAAAAGATGGAAAATACTGGCTGCTGGTTTCCAAGGGAAGCCACCGGATTGATATGTCGGGAAGGCTTCCGAATCGAAACACGGTGCAACTTCCTTTGCCGCTCAAACCCCACAGAGTGGAGGTACATGCCAAGGGATGGAATGTGGAAGGAGTTCACGAAAACGGCCAGGCTGATAATCAGCTGCAGCTGAAACGTATTACAAGAAAAGAGGAAAAAACAGCTGACAGGATACTGGAACCCGGAGTGCTTCCGCCTTTTGTCAAGATTGAACGTACACTGCTTTTGGGATTGAAATGGCAGGTTCAGACAATTATTACACGTCTCAGCCCAACAGGTTCCGCCATAATGCTGGAGGTGCCTCTGTTGTCCGGGGAGTCGGTGACTACTGAAGGGATTCGGGTTGAAAACAACAGGGCGTTAATAAATATTGATTCCCATATTCCCCAGGTAACATGGCAGTCAAGCCTGGATCGCACAATAGACTTGTCCCTGGAACATGCACAAACTAACGAATGGACCGAGATATGGAAGGTCAATGTCAGTCCGATCTGGCACATGGAATATGAGGGCATCCCTGTAATTCATCATCAGGAGGGGAATCAATGGTTTCCAGTATGGCAACCGTGGCCGGGGGAGAAGGTAACACTTCACATTACCAGACCTGAAGGAGTGGAGGGCCGGTCCATTACAATTGACCGAACTCACGTTGAAATACGGCCGGGACAGAGGGCGACCGACACCAAACTTGAAATGTTTCTGCGAAGCAGTCAGGGCGGCAGACATGCGCTTACCCTGCCACCCGGCGCGGAGCTTTTGAATGTGTTTATTAATAACCAATCCCAGCCGATCTCCCAAGATGGAAGATCCGTGACCCTGCCCATAGTGCCGGGAAAGCAGAAAATTGAAATGTTGTGGCGGGAATCATCAGGGATCTTAAATAATTACAGGACATCTCTTATTGATCTTGGAATAGAAAACGTCAACACCTTTATTGATATCCATATGCCGCGTGATCGGTGGACGCTTTTTACAGGGGGGCCGCAACTGGGTCCGGCGGTTCTGTTCTGGTCCATTATCATCATAATAGTGCTTGTCTCACTCGGACTCGGCAGGCTTGATCTGACCCCGCTCAGATTTCATCATTGGCTGTTGCTTGGGATTGGTATGAGTCAGGCAGAGGCCTGGAGCGTTCTCGTGGTTGCCGGCTGGCTTCTTGCACTCGGATGGCGCAAAAAAGTCAACCCTGACATGGATAAGAGGAAATTCGACTTGTTGCAGGTAGCCTTGGGCCTGTTGACCGTTGCTGCCATACTGACTCTGATCTATGCAATCTCGAATGGATTGTTGGGACATCCGGATATGCAGATTAAGGGCAATGGCTCAAACAGTTGGCTGCTACGCTGGTACCAGGACCACAGTGGTCCGGCCCTGCCGCACGCCTGGGTGATTTCAATTCCAATGTTTTATTATCGTATGGCCATGCTTGCCTGGGCGCTCTGGATATCTTTCTGGTTATTACGGATCCTGCGTTGGGGATGGGAATGTTTTACCACACATGCCATCTGGCACACGATTCCAAGAAAACCGAAAAAATCTCGAAAATTACCGCCGGAACTGAAAAAAGATGAACTGCCTTGATCATCTCTTTTATGACCCCTTTCAATGTAACCGAGGGGTACGAACTTACGGGAACCCTCGGTGTGTAAGCGTTTACCAGTGCCCCAGCTGTGCGTGATCAGGGTGAGTGACTATAGCCACTCTATGTCGCTTGCCCTGAGCGCGCACCCCAAGGGCACTTCCTTCGGGCGTGCAGATAAGCCTGGGGTGCTGGTGAACGCTTACTTTTCAATCAACAATAGTCTTCCCCTGCCGCAGGCGTTCCTGGCGTTTGGTAGTTTCAGGAGTGCGAGCAAGCAATGTAAAAAGGCGGGCCTCCTCTACCCATTTGAGGCGCTGCAGTGGGCTGAGACGTTGAAAAGCCTGGAGTTGCTCATCAGATACATAATATGAGAAACCACCTTTTCCGCTTGATTGTTTTTCCATTTCTACACCCTTTCTTCCTGCAAACGGCGAAGATGTTCGATATCTGCCAGGTCCTGCGCCCTACCGCTCTTTTCTTTTAAAGAAATCATATCTTTAATCGAAGCCAGCACGGCTTTCGTTTGTCCAAGGTCACGAAACACCGCCCTTGACAGCGCCTTGACAATATCAATTGGAGGGTCAATCAGAATATCCAAGGTAGGACCGTCTGTCTGGGATGGACGTAAGGCAAATGCGACCATATTTCGGTCCCTGGCCCAATGATTACGTTTTTCCGGATCAAGAAGATCTGTCAAGGCTAACGGCAAAACAGGCTGTAAATGAAGACTGGTTGCAGCATCGATCAATTTTTCCAGGTTCTCGGTATCCAAGGCAATAACCAGATCAATATCCATGGTCATACGGGGTATACCATGTAAGTTCATGGCTAGGCCACCAATCAGCAGATAACGTACTTCATGGTCCTCTAATGCTTTGAAAATATCAAGATAAAACATGGGCTTACTTGTCCTTTGGCCATAGTTTTTGGCCTCTAGTTTTTTTATTGAATTATTTCAAAGAGTTGCAAAAACACCGCGCACACTTTCACCAAAAAATATTGCCGGATCCCATCATTTAACCAACGAGAGGAAGCCTCTAAAGTCAATTAGACTTGATTCTTTATAACTA
>JAYEJK010000301.1:8377-10582 GCA_034660535.1 Thermodesulfobacteriota bacterium
TATTGAATTATTTCAAAGAGTTGCAAAAACACCGCGCACACTTTCACCAAAAAATATTGCCGGATCCCATCATTTAACCAACGAGAGGAAGCCTCTAAAGTCAATTAGACTTGATTCTTTATAACTAGTGTCCGTCCATAAATGAGGATTTTCGTTTAAGATCAAGGCATGTTTAAAAAAATTACCGGAGTCATATGTTTGATATTATGAGGATAATTTTTTTGGGCATAACGCGGAGATTGAACGAAAAGACCATTTATGGACAGGCACTAACTATTCAGCGTGAATCCGGTTCTTCCTGACCCTGAATGGATTGTAACACAATGTAAAAGGCCTGGAAACGTTCCGCAAAATTTATCCGGATGCCAAACCGCTCATTCTGGGTCGAGGAAGAATGCCTCTAGAAGATTTTTTCAGGACAAATTCTACGGAGATTTTCACTTAGAAGGTTGTTCGAGAAGAGCAATTTTTTTATGTCTGCCATTTTTTTGCACTCGACATCTCCAAAAAAATATGTAAAATGGAGTTATGTACTCCAGAATTATAGATATCCCCCATGATAAGAGTTTTTTCCTCTTTGGCCCACGGGCCACCGGCAAGACGACTTGGCTGCAAAAACTTTTTCCCACAGGACTTATAATTGACCTCCTGGAATCCGAACTATACAACTTATTATTAGCGTTTCCTTCCAGGCTGGAAGAATTAATTCCTCCCCGGTTCAATGACTGGGTGATTATCGATGAGGTTCAGCGTATACCGGAATTGCTGAATGAAGTTCACCGACTCATAGAGCAAAGAAAAATAAAATTTGTATTAACCGGCTCAAGTGCCAGGAAATTACGCGCCAAAGGAGTAAATCTGCTGGCCGGCCGAGCCTTAACCCGTTTCATGCATCCTTTGACCGCCGGAGAGCTTGGGAGTGATTTTTCGTTACGCAATTCTCTAAAATTCGGCCACCTCCCTGCAATATATTCCGAACCAGACCCCGGCGACTATCTTGCAAGTTACATCCGTACCTATCTACGTGAAGAAGTACAACAGGAAGGACTGACAAGGAACCTATCGACCTTTGCCAGATTTCTCGAAGCAGCCGGCTTCTCTCAGGCCTCAACCCTTAATATTACTGAGATAGCAAGAGAATGCCGGGTAAATCGCAAGCTTGTTGAGGAGTATTTTTATATTCTCGAAGATCTTCTGTTGGCCCACAGATTACCGGTATTTACCAAACGTGCAAAAAGGAGGATGGCGGCCCACCCCAAATTTTTTTTGTTTGACGTTGGGGTGTATAGGGCTATACGACCAAAAGGGCCTCTGGATAGTCCGGAAGAGATAGATGGCTCTGCGTTTGAGACCCTGGTTTTTCAAGAATTAAGGGCCGTGAATGATCTGTACAGGCTTGGCTATAAACTTTACTATTGGCGAACATCAAATGGCCGGGAAGTGAATTTTGTCCTTTACGGAGAGGCTGGTCTCATCGCCATAGAGGTTAAGCGGGCAGCGAAAATCCGCACCAGAGAATTCAGGGGTCTTAAGGCTTTTGCCAAAGATTATCCCCAAGCCACCCTATACATGTTTTATGGCGGAGACAAAGAAATGTTTGTGGACAATGTCAATCTTATTCCGGCAAAGCAAGCCATAACGACCTTGCCTGCTCTCCTCGGCAAAACCTGAGCCGTTTAGCCTGGTGGATGTAACCTGGGATGATATTAAGGGAAATTTTAAAAATCAGATGCAGACGATATTTTTGTGAAGGTACTGATACCCCTCAAGCGGGTACTGTACATAGGTAAATATTCGGCAGCACTCCATCTGCACACGATCAGGCTGGTTCACATAGCCAACTATAGTTCTCCAGCCTGATCGCGTGCATATGAAGCACTGCCAAACATTTACATTCCTTGGTTTTTTAAAGTTTTCCATACGTACCCGAATATTTACGTACATAGTCCAAGATCTTTAAAGAATTCCGGCTCATCTGGGCTAGGAGATACTGTTATCCACCGCCATTGTGTTATTGGTGGTCGATATCTTTTTCATAGAAGAAAGGTCAAACGGCGACGTGACCCCTTTCCTTTCCTTTCTCTGCTTTTGGGCTTCTAGGGAGTTGGGCATGTCTCATACAGACCTGGCTAAGAAATTAGAAATGAGTACAGCAGGCATCGGATTTTCAGTAGAGAGGGGAGAATCAATAGCAAAAAATGGCAA
>JAYEJK010000302.1:0-2626 GCA_034660535.1 Thermodesulfobacteriota bacterium
TTGAGCAGGAACCCTTTTGCAACAACATCCTTTCCCACCCTGATCCACATAATATTTCTCTGCCCGATATGCATTATCCCCTGAACATAATTAACCAGGTGATGGATCTGGCGTTCAAGGATCGGCTCAAAGTCAGGCTGCATCTGCCGTCCGGCTACCTCGGCCAAAAAGGCGAATGGAAGCTTGTCGCCCTCTTTAACCTGATCCAGGTCGGGACCGATCATTTCGACCTTTCCATCTTCCACCTCGGACATGTCTTTTGAAATGGTCAGCTCAACGCCCAGGGTCCTGCCGCCTCCACACTCGAAAAAGAGATCATCTTTACGGATACGTTCACCCTCGAATGCAGGGCCGTAGGATGTCGGAATATCAACTTTGGTCACACTTACCTTTAATCCCCTGACCTCAATTGCCTTGGCAACTATCTCATCATGCGGGATATTGCTGACCACGTGTTCGTAGGTGCAGACTCCGGTCGGCAGGACTTGAGGAATCGGCGTGTCGGCTATGGTTGGGAAACCATAATTTATCGCGCCTGCCGCATTGGCGTACCACTCGTCGGTCACTGTCCCGAGCGGCATTGCAAATGCAAATATCCTGTCCTTGTTATAAAGAAGATTTCCTAAAAAATCTCCGGGTTTGACACCGCCGAAGGACATGGCTGCACGGGTTGCAAAACCCGCGGAAAATACGGTGGCAGTGTAACTCGGCCCAAAGGAGACCAACCGGGTAGACCAGCCGATCTGAACCCCGGCTTCAACCAATTGCTCCGACATGGTCCTGCCTTGGTGATCCGCAGTCATAAAAACATAAAGATTTTTTTCCTGAAGCTGCAAGGCAATCTTGGTCGCAATCTCAACCGATGGCGCGGCCCCCAATATGGCGGCAAACCCGGGCGCGGTGCCGTCAACAAACTCGACCCCGCGTTTTCTCATGATAACGTCATCCGCGGCTCCCAGCCAGATATTATCGGAAGTCGGATCTTCGGTCTTTGTATAAAAATCCGGTTCTTCCAGATATCTGATCGCCTCAATTATCTCTTCCGCGAACAAGGTAGCCATGCCTGCTTCCAATGCAGGACCCAGATAGGGCAGCCACACATTATCGCTCACAGGAGGGGGAACAAGCGTCTTACATCTGTCCAGTACCTCGCCGGCATCTTTCAGGGCTTTTACAGGGATCCCCAGCATTGCGTATATAATTGGAAGATAATATGTGGTATTGGGGAATCCGATCTCCTGATCAGGCCCCCATTTTTTAGTCGCTTCCTCATGTTTTGCCGTTGCCGTTTCCAAAATTTTGCGGGCGCCTCGAATGGCTGCGGAACAAATTATCTTAGACACGATTTACCTCTCTTACCTGGTCATTAAATCTTTAATTGCTTGTTTTACTAACTTAATTGCCTCGGGATGCCTCATTACCAGTATATTTGCCCCGGCAAGAAGCATGCACTGAGCCGTCAATGCCTCCATTAATATCCCACGCTTTGCTTGATCACCAAGAAGCGGGTCTTCTGATTCACTTACCCTGACTTCTTTTGTTTTCCACACTTCCTTGGCAATATTCACAAAAATCGGAAATTGAAGTCTTTCGTCGTCCTGGGTAAATGCCGCGTTTCTCATCCGTTCCACTACACTGTAGCAATACTCAAGCCCGTATCCCAGAGAACCGACCGAAGGATCAATAATAATCCTGTTGTCAGGAACATTTAAGTTTCCCATGAGAATATTGAGTTGTTTGGCAAGGTTTATATCGATAGGTGAGGAAGCGACCAGAGTATGCTTGTAACCTATTGCCGTTGCGCCGATCGCACGGTAATTTTTTTCATCGACCGGCCCGATAATCAGGTTTTTCCCATCGCATGCCTCACATACCGCCCTTAAGACCTCTGTATCCTTGTCTGCATTGGCGCATCCCCAGACAATAAGGGGAGTTTCCACGGCATCGGATACCTTTTTGGCTATTTCCGCGGCCTCGTCGGCAGGCCTGTTTTGTCCGTTGGGATCAATGCTTACCAGTTGCAAGGCGATTATTTCCGCGCCGTAGACGTCAATGCACTTTCTCGCCCAGGCCACGGAATCATGGACTACGTCGGCAAACGGCGCCAGCGCAGTGTCGGGCCATTCTTCAGGCTCGCTGTCATATATCTCCATTGCAATAACCGGAGAATGGCCCATTTCGCCTTCAAACAAATGAAACGGATAACATGATTCACCCCCGACAGTAACGGTTTTCCCTTCCTGCCCCAGGGGGATCTCTTTTATTTTACCTGTATAGGAAACTGTAGGCGTTTCAAAAGCCATTCCTTATCCCTCCTTTACTGCCGGTCTGGGCAAAAGACCCGACCTTTTTGTGATCTCGGGAACAGCGCTCTCCCATTCTATCGCCATTATATGAACGCCGGCCACACCTTTTATCTCTTGTACCTGCTGGATTGTCTCCACACAAATATTGATTCCCTCTTCGGCCACATCTTTTTTGGCATCTTTAGCGCCCTTAAGACGGGCAATCACTTCGTCCGGGACATCCAGGCCCGGGACATTGTTTTTCATATACCTGGCCATGCCTATCGACTTTGGGGGAGTGACTCCGGCCATGATATAGCATTTCTCATGGAGCCCCAGAT
>JAYEJK010000303.1:0-10537 GCA_034660535.1 Thermodesulfobacteriota bacterium
TTGACATCCCCGAAATCCTCACCGTAGCCCTGCTACGCTTGCGGTTTCGTGAATATCAAACCGACTAAATCTGCAACACATTTCGGATCGGAATTACCCAAGTTATTTCTTTCCAGACCCTTAGGTTGAAGGTTGAAGGCTGTTAAGGACAAAGCAGGGGAAAAAAGGAATGGATATTGTTGTTATTGGTATTACAGCGGCCCTCGGATTATACATGGCATGGAATATCGGCGCAAATGACGTGGCCAACTCCATGGCCGATGCCGTCGGGTCCGGGGCTCTTTCCATAAAAAATGCAATAATTGCGGCAGGCATTTGCGAATTTGCCGGCGCAGTACTGGTTGGCTCACATGTGACAAATACGGTCCGCAAGGGAATCGTCGACCCGGTCTATATTGCAAATATTCCAGGTATGATGGAAGGAGATGCAGCAGCGCTGTTTGTCCTCGGAATGTCCGCGGCCCTGCTTGCCGCCGCTCTCTGGCTTAATGTCGCCTCTTTTACCGGTATGCCCGTGTCTACAACCCATTCCATTGTCGGCGCCGTGGCCGGATTCGGGATAATTGCCGCCGGATTCGGCGCAGTCAACTGGATAAAAATGGGACAGATCGTGGCAAGCTGGTTTATTTCACCGGTAGCCGGCGCCATTATGGGATATCTGATTTTCAAATTTATCAGTAAATTAATTCTTGGTAATGTAAAACCGGCCCGGGCCGCAATTATTGTTACACCTTTTATCGTTTTTTTATTGGCAACAACAGTGACGCTGGCAACCGTGTACAAAGGACTGAAGCACGTCATCAAGGGAATTGACTGGCTGACCGACAGCCATACGATAATTATCGCGGTTTCAATCGGTATTATTTCTGCATTTATCTCAAAAATTTACGTCCGCCGCAAACTAAAAGACAAAGTAAGACTCTCTATATCCGAACAACTGAAACATGTGGAAAACGTATTTGTGCCGTTTGTGGTGATCAGTTCCTGTTCCGTTGCCTTTGCACACGGTTCCAATGATGTAGCAAATGCAATCGGACCTCTTGCGGCAGTGGCCAATATCATCCGGACAGGGACGGTAGAGATGCAAGTAGGCGTCCCTTTCTGGATTCTGGCGCTTGGAGGGACCGGGATAATATTGGGTCTGGCGACTTACGGTCATCGGGTAATGACAACCGTGGGCATGAAAATTACTGAAATAACACCCTCCCGCGGTGTAGCGGCAGACATAGCCGCCACGATCACGGTGCTTGTCTGCACGCGAATGGCGCTTCCAATATCAACAACCCACACACTTGTCGGCGCAATAGTCGGTATCGGCCTGGCACGCGGCCTGTCGGGCATCAACATGGCAGTGGCCAGAAATATATTCACATCATGGCTGATAACCGTTCCGATAGCCGCGATCATTTCGATCATACTTTTTATAGTCGGCCGCATATTTTTGTTTGATTCAATAAAAAGAATAATCATGTCCTGATACCTCGTTCAGGGTTAAAGCCGAAAAACAGATATCCGAAGTGTAAAATGAACGAGCATATTCTTATTGTCGAGGATGAGGAAGATATCCTTGAACTCGTGAGATTCAATCTCGAGCAGAAAGGCTATCACGTAAGCGTCGCAGCCAGCGGAGAACTTGGCCTTGATGCCGCCCGCCGCACCATGCTGCCCGAATTGATCATTCTGGACCTGATGCTGCCGGGCATCCATGGGCTTGAGGTCTGCAGGCTGTTAAAGGACGATCAAAAGACCCGGTATATCCCGATAATCATGCTGACCGCAAAAGGTGAGGATTCGGATATCGTCACAGGTCTGAATTTCGGCGCTGACGATTACATTACCAAGCCGTTCAGTCCCTGGATCATGGCGGCAAGAGTTCAGGCGGTTTTACGCCGGAGTTTAAAAGAAGCAAAAAATGAAGACGATCTTATAGTCAGAAATGAGATTATAATTCATTCAGGCCGTCATGAAGTCCTGGTTCAGGACAAAAAGATACATCTGACTTTAACGGAATTCCGCATCCTGCATTTCCTGGCCAACCGGCCTGGATGGGTATTTACAAGGGATCAGATCGTGGTCGCGATCCATTCGGATGATTATTATGTAACCTCACGTTCGATTGACGTACAGATCATGGGCCTGCGCAAGAAATTGGGTACGGCCGGGAAATATATCGAAACGGTCCGCGGCGTGGGATACAAATTCAGGGACTGAAATCCATGCGGAAAAAACGGCTTCTCCAACAGCTTTACCTCCCCCAGCTATTGATAATATTCATAGCCCTCCTGGCGGTCACGTTATACGTTTCAGACACCTTGCACGATTTTTATCTTGGCCGTACCGTGAAGGATATCGAGGCCAGAGCTGAACTGGCGACCGAACAGATCAGGACCCCGTTTTTCAATCTTCAATACGATAAACTAAACACCATTTGCCGTAAAATCGGCGAAAAGTCCTCCACACGATTCACAGTGATCCTTAATTCCGGAGAAGTAGTAGGCGATTCCCATGAAGACCCGAAAAAAATGGAAAACCATGCGGATCGTCCGGAAGTGAAAGCCGCTTTTAACGGCAGAACCGGATCATCTATCCATTTCAGCCTGACTTTGCAGCAAAACATGGTATATGTTGCGATTCCTCTTATACGTTCCGGAGAGACGGAGGGAGTCATTCGCGCCGCAATACCTACCGCCTCATTCGACATGGCGCTTAAGTCCATATATATAAAAATCGCCGCCGGCAACATGGTCGTGGCAATACTGACAGCTATCGTCATCTGGACGGTATCGCGGCGCATCACCCGGCCCATGGAAGAAATGAAACGAGGCGTCGAGCGTTTTGCCGGAGGTAATTTCAGGCGCAAACTGGTCATAACCAACCCTGAATCAGCCTCTTTGGAAATGACGATGCTTGCAGAAACCATAAATCAGATGGCTGATCAATTAAATGACCGGATACAAACCATAACCAGGCAGCACCATCAGCTCGAAGCCGTGTTTTCAGCCATGGTCGAATCGGTCTTTGTTGTTGATTCACGCGAAAATGTGATCAGGATGAACCAGGCGGCGGCGGAACTGCTGGGTGCGCTGCAGAAAGATGTTCACGGCAGAAATATCCTGGAAGTTATCAACAACCAGGACCTGCGGAAATTTGTAAAAAGGGCCCTGGTCAGTTCTGATCCGCTTGAGGAAGAATTTATCTTTAAAACCGATGACAACGCACAACAATCTCTTCAGGCGCATGGCGTCCTGTTGCGCGATGACAGGAGAAATGAGATCGGCGCACTAATCGTGCTCAATGATGTGACACGCCTGAGGCGGCTTGAAAAGGTGCGTCAGGATTTTGTTGCCAATGTATCTCATGAGCTGAAAACCCCTATTACATCCATAAAGGGATATGTTGAGACCCTTCTGGAGCACGCCATGGATAACCCTGACGACACGAGACGGTTTCTTGAAATTGTCAGGAGACAGGCCGACCGCTTAAACGCCATTGTCGAGGATCTGCTTATGCTGTCACGCCTGGAAAAGGAAGACCAAGGTTATGAAATAGCGTTGATGTCATCAAAAATCAAAGATTCCCTGCATGCGGCTATTGATGCATGCAGCGCGAAAGCAGCGGCAAATGATATCAGAATCAATCTTGAATGCAATGACACTCTAACGGCCAGGATTAATCCGCCCCTTCTGGAGCAGGCCGTTATCAACCTGGTAGTCAATGGTGTCAAATACAGCAGCAAAGGAAGTGAAATCCTGGTGAATGCCGAACCGGAAGACAATGGAATCAAGATAATGGTGCGGGACCGGGGATGCGGGATAGCTGCTGAACACCTGCCCCGCCTGTTTGAGCGATTTTACCGAAGCGATAAGGCCCGCAGCAGGCAGCTTGGCGGGACCGGCCTCGGACTCGCAATTGTAAAACACCTTATTCAACTCCATCACGGAGATGTGACAGTGGAAAGCATCCCCGGACAAGGCAGCACCTTTACTATCCATTTGCCGTCGTAAAAATAACCGTCCTGTTCCGTCAGCCAAACCGGCCGGTGATATAATCTTCCGTCAACCGATGCAGGGGGTTGGTGAAAATCTTCTCAGTGACCCCGACCTCAATCAGATCACCAAGATGGAAATAGGCGGTGCGTTGCGAAACACGGGCGGCCTGCTGCATATTATGGGTCACAATGACAATGGTAAACTGCTCCTTGAGTTCATGGATCAGATTCTCCACCGTTGCAGTGGCTATGGGATCCAGGGCGGAACAGGGCTCATCCATCAGAATTACTTCCGGCTTTACCGCCACCGCGCGGGCTATGCAGAGCCGCTGCTGCTGCCCGCCTGACATGCCGGTACCCGGTTCATCCAGTCTGTCCTTGACCTCGTCCCACAGACCAGCCTTTCGCAGTGAGGTCTCGACGATCTCTTCGGTCTCAGCCGGGTTGTTGACCAACCCGTGAATGCGGGGCCCATAGGCAACATTGTCATAGATTGACTTGGGAAAGGGATTGGGCTTTTGGAAGACCATGCCCACTTGGGCCCGCAACGGCACCACGTCAATGTTCTTGTCGTAGATGTCCTGATCATCAAGCAGAATCCGTCCGGTGACTCGACACACGTCAACCGTATCGTTCATCCGGTTGAGGCAGCGCACAAAGGTGGACTTGCCGCAACCGGAGGGGCCGATCATGGCCAGCACCTCATTGCGGTTTATATCGATGGAAACATTCTTGATGGCATGGTTGTCGCCGTAATAGACATTGACATCACGGCAGGTCATGCGCGGATCCGTGACAAACTGCTCACCTACCGTCCGCCGGTCTTCACGGTCGACTTTCAGCTCAGTATTCTCTTTGGCGGATTCCTTCACTTCTTTGGTGGCAAGAAAAGAGGCGCTTCCAACATTAATAACCAATTGGGCAGTAGTCATACTATCTGTTTTCCCTGAAAACAACACCGAAACGGATAGCCCGTCCGGTGTCCAGTGTAAAGCGGGTCTTAGTTGAGGATAAGCGGTTTCAGGCTTTTTGCATCATCTGCAAACTGCTTGCGTTCATCAGCCGGCATAGGGATCAACCCCTTATCGGTGAGGTATCCTTCATCCCCCCAGGCCTTGTCGCTGGAGAACTCGGCCAGGTATTCCGGGATTCCCGGCACGGTGCCGACATGGGCCTTTTTGACATAGAAGAAGAGCGGACGAGATACCGGGTAGTTGCCGGCGGCAATGTTCTCAAAGGTCGGCTCCTCACCATCAATGAAAGAACCATGGATCTTGTCGGTATTCTGATCAAGAAAACTGAAACCGAAGATACCCAGAGCCTTGGGATTGGCCTCCAGTTTTCGGACGATCAGGTTGTCGTTTTCTCCGGCCTCGATGTAGGCGCCGTCCTCACGGATACCATGGGCAACGATCTTGAATACATTTTTACCCTTTGCGTTAAAGGCGGACTCGGGAATGCCGAGCTTGGCCATATATTGCTTCACATCGTCGCCCTTGGCTCCTCTGAGGGCCTTCAGATCGGCAAAAGTTTTAGCGCCGGCTTCCATGGCCAGCTCGGAAAAGGCGTCACGGGTTCCGGAGGTCGGAGGCGGGCCAAGCACCTCGATCTTGTTGTCCGGCAGTTCGGGATTTACACATTTCCAGGTCTTGCAGGGGTTGTCGATCAGCTTGCCGTACCGGCCTGGAACCTTGGCAGCCAGGGCCATGAAAATATCCTTGCGGGTAAGGTTCATCTGCGGGGCTTTCTTGGAGTTGGCCACGACAATGCCGTCATAGCCGATCTTAACCTCCACGATATCCTTGACTCCGTTTTTCCGGCATTTGTCATACTCAGACTTTTTGATCCGGCGGGAGGCATTGGTGATGTCAGGATGCTTCACGCCCACACCGGAGCAGAACAGTTTGAGTCCACCGCCGGAACCTGTGGATTCAACCTTAGGGGTCTTAAACTTGGAAGTCTTGCCGAACCGCTCGGCCACGGTGGTGGCAAAGGGGTATACCGTGGATGAACCGACGATGGAAATCACATCACGGGCCATAGCAATGGATACAACTGATGCGGTCAGCATGGATGCCGCCGCCAGGGCAACTAGCTTTTTCATTTTTCTTTCTCCTTCTTGGTTGATTCAGGTTTAATGTAACCGTTCAGAGGGTCCCCATATTTTGCAGACTCCTTAAGAATGTAATCGTTCTCAGGCGCTCCATATGGGCGCTAGCAGTTCGGCTCACTATATAAGTAATATGTGAGCCGGGCTGATCGCGTTCAGATGGAGGGCCTGTGAACGATTACGGTTCAATACGTTTCGCCGAACCGGCGAACTATATATTTACATCCTGTTTATTAGGATTCGGTTAGCAAACGATTAAGATTTTGTTACCAACGCCGCTCAAATTTTTTCCGCAAATAGATAGCCACCGCGTTCATGCAGATAAGAAAGGTCAGCAGGACCATGATTGCAGCGGAGGTCCGCTCGACAAAGGCACGCTCCGGAGAATCCGCCCACAGATAAATCTGCACCGGCAGGACCGTGGCCGAATCGGTAATTGAGGTCGGAACGTCAACAATAAAGGCCACCATGCCGATCATCAAAAGCGGCGCCGTCTCGCCCAGGGCCTGGGCCATGCCGATAATGGCCCCGGTAAGCATGCCGGGCATGGCCAGCGGCAGAATATGATGGGTGACGGCCTGCATCTTAGACGCGCCGACTCCAAGCGCAGCCTCCTTGATGGAGGGAGGCACCGACTTCAATGAGGCACGGCCGGCAATAATGATAGTGGGCAGGGTCATGAGGGTCAGGACCAGGCCGCCGACCAGAGGAGCCGAACGCGGCATGTTGAAAAAATTCAAAAACACCGACAAACCAAGCAGACCAAAGATAATGGAGGGCACGGCGGCCAGGTTGTTGATATTGACCTCCACCAGATCGGTCCATTTGTTTTTCGGGGCAAACTCCTCAAGATAAACCGCAGTGGCAACGCCCATGGGAAAGGAAAGCAAAAGTGTAACCAACAGGGTAAAGAGAGATCCCATGATTGCCCCTCTGATACCTGCAAGTTCCGGCTCCCTGGAGTCACCGGCTGTGAAGAAGGTGGTGTTGAACTTCCTTTCCAGCCGACCCGCCTGTGTCAGGGCATCGATCCATGCAATCTGCTTGTCCTTGATTCTCCGGTCTGTTTCGGGCACATCGCGACTGATATGGCCTTTGGCAAACATGTCCACGTCATCGCCGGCCGGAACCCAGAGTTTGACCTTCTTGCCGATGAGTGAGGGATCGGACAATACCATTTTCCGCAGATCAAAGGTAGCGCCGGTACTGACCAACTCGTAGAGCCTGCGTTTATCACGACGGCCTTTTACATCCGGGAATAGATCACGCACAGCGCTTTTCACCAAGCCACCGTAATCGGCATTGGTCAGGTCATCCACATCCAGAACCTGGGCGTCAAGATGGATATCAAGCAGGAGCCGGGTCTGCCAGAACGCACTCCAACCGTTGGCGATAATGGAGGAGAACAGGAGTCCGAGAAAACATAGACTGGCTATGATTGCGGCCAGCCCGAATGCCCTGAAACGTTTTTCCTTCCGATACCGCTTGGCCAGTCCTTTGTTGACCAGCTCCATTGTGGACGGTTTTGGGGATTCCTTTTCTAATTCATCATTCATCATTCATACTGCTCCCTGTACTTGCGCACCACAACCAGGGCAATGACATTGAGGATCAGGGTCACGATAAAGAGCACCAGGCCAAGGGCAAAGGCGGCCAGGGTCTTGGCGCTGTCAAATTCCTGATCACCGACCAACATGGTGACGATCTGCACCGTTACCGTAGTCATGGTCTGCAGGGGATTGGCGGTCAGATTGGCTGAAAGTCCGGCTGCCATAACCACGATCATGGTTTCACCAATGGCCCTGGATACAGCAAGGAGCAGACCACCTACTATACCCGGCAGGGCTGCAGGAATAATAACCTGGCGGATGGTTTCGCTCTTGGTGGCGCCCAAAGCATAGGAACCGTCACGCATGCCCTGGGGTACGGCGTTGATCACATCATCGGAAAGCGAGGATACAAAGGGAATAATCATGACACCCATGACCAGTCCGGCCGCCAGGGCCGACTCGGAGGAGACATCAATCCCGATTCCGCCAAAGGTGTTGCGGATAAAAGGGGCAACAACCAGAGCTGCAAAAAATCCGTACACAACGGTGGGTACGCCGGCCAGGATCTCCATCACCGGCTTGGCCACCGACCGGAACCTTGATCCGGCGTATTCGGAAAGATAAATGGCCGACATCAACCCGATGGGCGCAGCCACCAGCATGGCAATGGCGGCAATCATGAAGGTTCCGGCAAAGACCGGGATTGCACCAAAGGAGCCCGAACCGCCAACCTGATCGTCCCGCAGGGCAATCTGCGGACTCCAGTGCAGACCAAAAAGAAAATCGGTAACCGGAACCTTTTTGAAAAACTGAATGGATTCAAAGAGAACGGAGAGGACGATACCCACTGTGGTTAAGATGGCAATAGTGGAGCAGAGGATCAGAAAAATCTTGACGATCAATTCGACTTGATTCCTGGCCCGCATGGCAGGCCGGATTCGGGTATAAATTGAAGAGGCGCCCACCAGGGCCAGGCTCAGCATGATGACCACGAGTGCGGCCTGACCGATGCGCTGCAAGCCGATGTAGCGGTCGGCCGCTGCCTGCAGGACCGGATCCACGTCGTTGAAAACGATGTTGCCGGACACCAGGTTGCGCAGGTCATTGATCCACAGGTTTAATCGATCCGGCGTCATCTCCTGCGTCTCCGCAGGCAGGGCCTGCATGGCCAGTTTCACCAGCAGAGTATCGGAAAGGATCCACCAGAGGAGAAAAATTATCAAAGCAGGCAAGGCGCACCACAGGGCGGTGAGCATGCCGTAGTAGCCGGGGCGGGAATGCATTTTCCGCCCCCTGCCGGCAACGGCAAAGGCCTTGCGCTTGCCCTGCCGGTAGGCAATAGAGGAGAGAAAAAGCAGAATAACCAAAAAAAGAAAAAATGACATGGGACCGATCCGTAGCTAAGAATTACCAAAGTATCATCTATTGAATAACTCTTTAACCAAGTTAAATTAGAAAAATGTTTGAATTTTGTTAAATTTTGATTAGTACCTTAGTGGTAATTTTCTTGTTTTTTCTGGCAGGAAATCAAAAAGGTGAAATATTTTTAAATAGTTACACGCAGCTGTTAAGGTACTTATACCCCTCAGGGGGGTACTGAAAATAGTCCAGGACCTTTAAAAATTCCAGTTTATCTGGGTTAGGAATATATAAGTATTCGGATTTATGAAAGGATTCCTCTTTCACCATGCTAAGCCGGGAATGCTTTTCCGCTTGACATATAGCCGGGCATTGATTAACAATCACTTTTTCGTAAGGGTTCAAGTAAAAAGGAAGCAAAACCATGAGTAATTGTTCACAGGCCCTCCATCTGAACGTGATCAGTCCGGCTCACATATTACTTATATAGTGAGCCGAACTGCTAACGCCCATATGGAGTGCCTGAGAACAATTACATTCTTAAGGAGTCTGCAAAATATGGGGACCCCTCTGAACGGTTACAAACCATGAGTAAACATTTTCAAATAGAATTGAAAAAGATTAAAAAATTGCTGCTTTCACTGGGAGAAGTGGTTGAGGAACGGGTTCTCCAGGCGATACAGGCGGTTGTTACCCACGATTCCGAGCTTGCAAAGAAAATTATAGTAAACGACCATGAAATAGATGAAATGGAAGTTGAATTGGAAGAAGAGTGCCTTAAAGTAATGGCCCTTCATCAGCCTGTAGCAGTTGATTTGAGGTTTCTGGTCGGTGTAATCAAAATAAATAACGATCTGGAAAGGATTGGAGACGAGGCTAAAAATATAGCTCAACGCATTGGGATAATTACAAAACATGACGATTATGACTTTATTTTTGATTACTCTGTAATGGCGGCAAAAACGGAAAATATGCTCAAAAAAAGCCTTGAAGCCTTTGTGAATTTAGATATTAATCTTGCTTTTTCAATTATCCCGCTTGATGATGAAGTGGACAAAATAAAGAGAACAGCCTATGACAAAATCAAGGAAGCAATGGCGGAACACCCCGACCATATCGGCTACCTGATAAACCTCCTGCTTATATCCCGCCATCTGGAACGTATTGCAGATCATGCCACTAATATTGCCGAAGATGTTGTATACATGATTGAAGGCGAGATAATTCGTCACGAAAAGCTCTAGTATATCCCCCAGAATACCTCCCCGGAACACTCCAAGTTTTTCCCCCCAGACCGTAAGATCAACCTTACAGGCACCTGCCTATCCAGGGGATGGGTCCTTTCTCAAGAAGCATTCTTCTATGAGCACTCCAAAATTTTCAAACGCAATGCTCATGTCAATTTAACCAAAATCTAACCTTAAAATTACTCAGTCTGAATAAACCCACATCATAATAGCGGAAACAAATGCTAAAAATTCATTAAAAGGAGGTGAAACTTGTAATTTCAGGAGCAAAACGGGAAGGAAT
>JAYEJK010000304.1:0-2610 GCA_034660535.1 Thermodesulfobacteriota bacterium
CCTGCTACGCTTGCGGTTTCGTGAATATCAAACCGACTAAATCTGCAACACATTTCGGATCGGAATTACCCAAGTTATTTCTTTCCAGACCCTAAATCTGAGCGCAATATTGTCCAACTTATTTTTATTTGAGCCCTTACCAGTAGTCGTCATAGGTTCCGGGTTCGGGGTTCAAAGGTTTATTTGAAGAGTACTAGCATAATTTGGGGTTGGTTTTAACTTCGGCCATTATAACGGTGGGCATAGCCCACCCTACAAGAGAACTAAGAATAACATGGTGGAAATATGTATTTTTTGTAGGGTGGGCTGTGCCCACCTTTGCCCAATGAAAGACTTGTGGCCGAAATTAAAACCAACCCCCATAATTTTGACAATTCTAGCATAGGCGAACAATAAAATGAAATTAATTTAATCTGATTCTTCAGGATCATGGAACATGGAACATCGGGGGCCAAGGCAGGGCAAACGCGTGAAAGATGCAATAAAAACGGCAGATTGTCAACTACGATACTAACTTCTCAATAAGTGGTGGTAGTTTTGGAAACCAATACATTTCTGGATTCCCGCATGTTTCCAGCGGGAATCCAGTAGTTGTTACCAGGACTTATTGAGAAGTTACCTACGATAGAACACACGATTTCCAGGTAAATATTCGGCAGCACTCCACCACAGGAAGGCGATAAGGCTGCCCTGGGGGGCTGAGATGTCTTCAAAATCCCAAATTCTCAAGCATCTGGTTTACAGCGGACTGGTCAAGCTCACGTTCCTCCTCATCTCCGGCCCCTGTCATAGTGTCGATATAGGAATCAACATCCTTCTGTGCAAGCGCTTTGCTTTCCTCGATTGTGATGCTTTTGTTCTGCTTCTTGTGTTTCAATTGAGAGCCGAATGAGACGACCATTGCGACAAGCTGTATCTGGAAATCAGTAAGGAGCTTAATGATCTTTAAAATCCGCTGCCCTGAAAGATCCTGAAAAGAGAGCGCCTGGGTTATCTTCGTAACCACTGACTGAATGCTGTCCGCAATCCCGAACGATTTTTCTATCTTTTCAAAAATTTCAGCCTGGTCTTCAATAGTCATGAGACTCTGTGTGTCAAGCTTTGCCAATGGTTCCGATTCCGCGGTTATAGTTGACATATCGTCGATTAATGCCAGGCTTTCCTCCAGTATTTTACTCAGGTTATCAATCCGTGGATCAGGCTTGGTTGCCGAGGGAGCGGGAGGAGCTTCGGCCTTATCAGACGGGACTTCAATTTCAACCTCCTCAGTGGGAGGGACCTCGAGCGGCAGACTCATATCCAAAAAGATGGAGTTCTGTCCGGAATCCATTTTCTTTAACAGATTTATGGTCCCTTTATCACCGCAGGCATCGCCCAGGGATGTAAATAGATCCGTCATCGGCACCTGATAAAAATTGTCTTCATCCGGGTTCAATTCGGCAATCTTTGGGCTGACACTGTCATAGAAGACGTCGGAATTGAAAATCTCTTCAGCCTTGGCCCGGGCGGTTGTGATGTGGGTCTTTACGGTCTCGTTGGTGCATAGCTCATAGAGCGTCTGAAAAATGACGTCCAGCGGGAACAGGAAACGTGTTCTCTTTTCCGTCTTCACCTGCGGTTCGGTCGGTTGTTCAGGAGCCGCGCCCGCTTCCTCATGTATTGCGGAAATAATTTTTTGTGCTTTAACCACTGTTTTTTTCAGCTCATCCACTTTTGCGACAACAGACGACTCTTCCAGCGCCTTCTTTAATTCAGATTCCACCGGCTTTTGAAAGGCGCTATGATCCTTTAAAAGGGCCAGTAGATTCTTGACATCACGGGTCTGTCCCTGGACATTTTCAACGTGATCCATGATTTCCATGGTCGCCTTTTCCGTCATCTTCACAATGTTACGCAACTCGCTTTTAGCGTCTTCTATTTTTTCGTCGGCATCGTCAAGATCAGCCCGTTTAGTCCGACGGTCTTCAGCCGGCAGATCCATGATGGTGGAAGTGAGATTCTTGGCCAGGCTGCCGATATCATTGTAAAGATTATTGGAGACTGATTTGTAGAATTCATCGCATCCGGGGTCGTCGGGCAGTTCCTGCGTATCTTCGGCCATTTCCGCCACTTGCGGCTCAGGTACGAAATCATCGTCCTGCCTCTCAGCATCGATAATTTTGTCAACTACCTTGGCAACGCCGCTTTCATGGGTTTCCAGTACCGTGATATTGTAGACCACGTCCTCTGCGGCAATCCTTAAAAATCCGGAATAGATTTCAAGATTGACCTCGGGTATTTTTTCTGTAGTCATAATTCAGACCTCGTTAAAATATATTTTGTAATCGTTCACAGGCCCTCCATCTGAACGCGCCCAACGGAAGTGCCCTTGGGGTGCGATCACAGCCCGGCTCACATATTACTTATATGGTGAGCCGAACTGCTGGCGCCCATATGGAGCGCCTGAGAACAATTACATTCTTAAGGGGTCTGCAAAATATGGGGCCCCCTCTGAACGGTTACTATATTTTATATATGCTCCAAGCCTTTAATTCATAATAAATTTGGATAAATCGGCCACTTTGTCGGTCTGTCTTTTAGTGCCTTAGTGGTAATTTTCTTGTTTTTTGT
>JAYEJK010000305.1:0-2603 GCA_034660535.1 Thermodesulfobacteriota bacterium
CGATTGTGAGGTTACAAAATCCTCAAATTAGCCCTGCTAGTCCTGCGGTTTTGTAACCTCACAATCGGCCCAATCCGACCTAAATCTGAGCGCAATATTGTCCAACTTATTTTTACTTGAGCCCTTAATTCAGGTTTTGAGTTTTTACGAAACCATTAAAATTAGTAACAAACGTTGCAGGTGAAATGATTTTGATTTTTTTGAACGACTCTAAATTCAATAAGGGTCTGGAAAGAAATAACTTGGGTAATTCCGATCCGAAATGTGTTGCGGATTTAGTCGGTTTGATATTCACGAAACCGCCAATGTCGGCAAGGAATTTATCCTGAAAAGATATATTTACTGTGACTGTGCTCATGTTTCACCTCCTATTTTTAATACTATACAAACTTTGTATGTTGTCAAGCTTTTAGGAACCAAAAATTAATAACCTTTACACCGCATCAACTCTCGGTTTGATTTTATAGTTCCATTCACCGTGAAAATCTGATCGCTCCATACTGATATTCTGCAATTCTTTGTCGGTTATCTTTCTGCCTGTTTTATAAATATTCTCATCAAGATTTACTTTTATCTTCAACCCGCTTTTAGTTTTCGTGCTTCCAATCAGGTTAACAACTGTTTCCCTTGTTATTAAAGGTTTTCCCCGCCGGTTTTTTGATATAAAGGAAAACATCTTGTGCTCAATCTTATTTCATTTACTTGTCTATTAAATGTCAATTAAGTGAAACTACTTATAAACTTATAAGTACAACTACTTACTCATTTTTAAAATTACTAGTAAAATCAAGGAGGTGTAGGATAGATAGTGTCCATCCAGAAATGAGCAATTTTGTTCAAGGTCAAGGCACGCGAAAAAAATAACCGGAGGCATATAGTTGATATTCCGAGGATTATTTTTTTCGCGTAACGCGGAGATTGGACAAAAGGGCCATTTCTGGATGGGCACTAGATAATTTTGACGTTGACAAGAATTTAGTTGAGTGTTTTTTGCAAAACGAACAAAAGTGATTTGACAATGCCGGAAAATTTATATAATAATTAGTGAATAAATTTATTCAATAGATTGTGAATATTTGTTTTGTTTGAGATAAATAATAATGGATAACCGGTTTTTACCGCATAATACTCATCTTGAAGGACTCGATGCTTTCAGGCTGCTTGATCCTCATCTTAGACAGTTGGGTAAACGGCCGCTCATTCATCATTCGGAATTAATATTAAGGCTTCCTGTCCATGATCCGGGGGTATATACAGTCAGCGGGGGGCGTCAGGTCGGCAAAACGACCCTGTTAAAACAATGGATGGCCCTATTGATCGAAAAGTATGTTGAACCTGAACGTATACTGTTTTTAACCGGAGAGCTGATAGATGATCATCATTCTATGGTACGGTTAATTACCGAAGCCCTGAATAAGATGCCGGTTTCGGGGCTGAACTATCTTATTTTAGATGAAGTCACTTATGTCAAAGGCTGGGACAAGGGCGTGAAATACCTTGCCGATGCCGGATTGCTTGAAGATGTGATACTGATGCTGACAGGCTCTGATCTTGTCATCATCCGTGAAGCGCGAATGCGATTCCCAGGCAGAAGGGGACAATCAGATACTGTTGACTTCCATCTATATCCGCTCAGCTTTTACGAGTGTATTAAACTGAAATCATGTTTTACAGATGAGGAATCAGCGCTCTTTAACAGTGCTAATGAAGAACCTTCTGAAGACTTAATGATTCGACTTTTCAAGGAATTTGAAAATTATCTTGTTCATGGCGGATTCCTTACCGCCATCAATGATATTGCCTCAGAACAGCGGATTTTACCTTCGACTTTTTCAACTTACAGCGATTGGATTCGAGGTGATATTCTCAAACGAAACAAGCGGGAAAGCAGTCTGCGTGAAATCCTTGGCGCAATTATTAAACGTTACGGAAGCCAGATAACCTGGAATGCTCTCTCTGCCGACCTTTCAATTGATCACCCAAAAACAGTTGCAGATTATGTTGAGCTTCTTGCATCCATGGACGCTGTTTTTATTCAGCATGCCATACTGGAAGACAAACTTACAGCAGCACCCAAGAAGGCCAAAAAGATCATGTTTACTGATCCTTTTATATTTCACGCTGTAAATTATTGGTTGAATCCGGTTGAAAATCCTTTTACTCGACAGGCACAGCCCTTAATCTCGGACATGGAATGGTCTTCCAGGCTGACGGAGGCATGCACGATTTCACTTTTCAGGAAGAGGTTCCCGACCTATTATATCAAGGCCAAGGGGGAAGTCGACTTAGCCTATGTTGATAAGGGCCGGTTTTGGCCGGTTGAAATAAAATGGACCAGGCAGATGCGGCCTAAACAGTTGAAACAGATTTCCAAATATTCCAATGGCCTGATATTAACAAAATCAAAAACTAAGGGTGAAATCGCCGGTGTTCAGACCGAGCCTTTGCCTCTGGCATTGCTGCGACTCGATGATTTCTAACCCAGATAAACTGGAATTTTTCTGATTATAACGGATTTGGGGGAGGAAAGCCTTGCACCATTTTTTGTAACTGCCTGATGGGTGGCATGGACAAACTTGTTTGTCCGTGCAAAAAACGTCAAT